>JBBIJR010000080.1:4966-14383 GCA_037445875.1 Bacteroidota bacterium
AGATGGCAGCGGCAAGGAACGTTAGCGTCGCGAACAGACAGCCCAGTGCTTCGTCGGCCACGAACGAAGGCCGCGCAAAGCCTTCGCGGAGCTATAACCAGGCCGATGGCAAACGCGTACATATTCAACACCCAGGCGGCCCAGCACCGACGACACCGGCTTGCCAGTTCCCATGCGCCGATCGCCGCCGAGGTTCAGATCCGGAGCCGCAAGGGTGCCTGCGTCATCGGTCATGCCCGGCGTCGTCCCCACGCGGGAACCGTGACAACCATATGGTTCACGTATGATGTATTCACCGATGGTTGTACGTGAAAGTCTTCCAAACCTCCCCGGTCTTTCCCTGTACTCCGAAGTCGGCAAAATCGCTGATATCCTCACATCGCTCCTCCGACTGGAAGATGACCAGCACGCCATTCGGTGAACCGGATGGGGGAGGGACCAGTCCGACGAACAGTCTGTACCTGCCGGGATCTCCCTGTGTTTTGTCTTTGACGTAAAGGATCACTTGCAGCTGGAAAATGTCCCGATCCAGCCATCGTTTCCGGCCCTTGTAGACTGTCTCCATCTCGGAGTACTGGGCCCGCAAACCGGATTCCATCTGATCGAGCAGCACGCCGCCCAACGCCTCAACGGCCCCGCCCTCCAAATGCCCGATCGACAGCGATTCGTAGAACAGCGTGTCTTTTTTGTAGACGAACTCTGCGTAGTTTTCGTTCAGCGCCCCGCTGCGCGGCAGGACGACCTTGACGTCCTCCGGCCACGAAACCCGGAATGAAACCGCCGGCATGTTCCATTTCGCACATGAATCCGGTGTAACCACGAGCGTGCGCGGAGGCAGAGCCGAAGGCCTATCCAGGTCTGTGGAAGATTTCTTACAAGCGGCGAACGACGCGCATGCGATTACGGCAAGACAGGAAACGAAGCTGTATCGATTCATGGGACGCTCCCATCTGAACAAGGATCAATGAACAATAATCAATGACCAATTCCCATCGCATCCCTTCCCATTGTTCCCGGCGAGGGACAGATACCGTCAACGCCGGCAGGCGTTGCATGACTGATAATGATCCCAGGAAGCGGAGACGTTCGACAACCAACGTACAATTTCCATCAGTTCCACCGCGTCAACCTTCACTCCCACCGCATTGCCGGATAGCCCAGCCACTTACGGACCAGCGCCATCTGCCCGATGTGGAACATCTCATGCTGGATGATGAAGGCCAGCTGGTCTCCGAGCGTGTTCCCCGTCATGGGAAAACGGGCAGAGGAAGCAGACAGGAGCAAAGTTTCCCCGCCCCGCTCCAGTGCAGCCTGTATCTCCTTCGACTGAGCGATCCACATCGGCTTCAGTTCATCCATTTCCGGAAACGCGGGCACTTCGTCGATGGTGGTGACGTCCTTCAGATACTCGAGCGGATTGGCGAGGTCTAACCCCAGCAGGCCGGCCAGGTAATAGCGTGCGTCGATCAAATGGACGAGCAGGAACCGGATGTGGTTCGTTCGCTCATTCGGCCGTACAAGCGAATCCTCGTCGGACACGCCCTCGATGGCATGGAGTAGCCATTGGGTGTTGCGGGAGAAGGTGGGGGAAGTGGAGGGCATGGGTGAAATGGGTTGTTACCGGCTGGCTGTTACATGACCATCTCCAGCACAGGCTCTAAAGGCATGTCAAAGGCTCTACACTTGAATTGCCGATCATGCTTGGCATGGACAGTGAACTCGCCGCATTCTCTTACTCCTGACAGTTCCCTTCCGAACCGCACCGTTAGGGCAACCTTCTTCTCAATTTACACCCCGCCCTCTCCCTTGTCAATTCCCATTTTCACGCTCGAAGGTCAACGGGAGCCGCCCTCCCCGACCCTCACCTTGCGCGGGTCGGGTTTCAGATAATCGAGATGGACCTTTTCGCGCAGCGGGAGGGCAGGGAGGGGTTCGGAACTGATAAGATGTTGTATCCATCAAACCGCGATTATCCAACCGTCGACACGTAACGGCTGTACGGCATGCACGTACCTTCGTCACCGATTTCACGCTACTCTTAGTAAAAGCGCCGATCAGCTGGGAAAGAGGCTTGATCTTCTTCGAAGGATCCCTTATCCCATCCGGCAGGGTGATGATGCCGTGAAAATGATCGGGCACGACGATGATTGTATCCAGGACCAGATAATCGATTGCCGGTGCGGCCACAATGCAATCTGCGTGACAAATAGTTGAAAGAAAACAGCTGCAAAACCCGAGCAGCGCACGGTCGCGACCGACAGTGTCTCGTTCGGAAGAACCCCTTAAGGCGTTCATACGACACGAAGGGACTCACGATTCCATTGCATCGCATGGCATGTTTGTCTACATTGGCTAAACCACGTCGGATATGGCCAAACCGCGCATTCTGCTCGTTAATCCGTATATCTACGATTTTGCGGCGTACGATCTTTGGATCAAACCGCTCGGGCTGCTGTACATCGGCGCCGTGCTGGAAGAGAACGGCTGCGACTGCGTCCTGCTCGACGCGCTGGACCGATGGCACCGGGATGTCCTGAACCTCCAGGGGCGGGAGGAGCCGAAATCCAAACCGTACGGCGACGGTCATTTCCCCAAGGAAGAGGTCGAGAAACCCGCCGAGTTCGCCGACGTGCCGCGCCGGTACTACCGTTACGGTATGCCGCCGAACATTTTCCGTACGAACCTGGAGCGCATCCGCAGCGAAGGCCGGATCGACGCCGTCCTCGTAACTTCCGGCATGACCTACTGGTACCGCGGTGTCCACGAGGCCATAGCCTGGTGCCGCGAAGTCTTCCCACTCGCGCCGATCCTGCTCGGCGGCATCTATGCGACGCTGTTCACCGATCACGCCCGACACCATGCCGGAGCAGATTACGTATTCAAAGGTGAGGGGGAACAAGCCGCGCTGGACGGCCTTGCCGGTTTGCTGGGACTCTCATCGGTGAAACGGTACAGCTCGTACGACGAACTGCCGCTGCCGGCGTATCATCTTTATCCGCGCCTCGATTACGTTGCGATGATGACCTCGCGCGGCTGCCCGTACTCCTGCTCGTTCTGCGCGACGCACGAATTCACGGAGACGTTCCGACGCCGCGATCCGGACGCTGTCGTTCGCGAGATCGAGCATCACGCCCGGCGCATCCGTAACGTCACGTTCTACGACGATGCGCTGTTCGTCAATGCCGACCGGCACATCAAGCCCGTCCTTCGCGCCGTCATCGAGCGCGAGCTGGATCTTAACTTCCACACGCCCAACGGACTGTTCGCCAGGCTGCTCGATGAGGAGTTGGCCGAACTGCTCGTGGCCAGCGGGTTCAAAACCGTCCGCCTCAGCTATGAAACGCGCAATCGGGAACGGCAGCGTCGGATGCGCAAAGTGTCCGATAGCGATCTGGAACGCGCGCTAGCCCATCTCGAACGGGCCGGATTTCCGAGGAACCTCGTGACGGTCTATCTGATCATGGGTCTGCCCGGGCAACAGCCGGTGGAAGTCGCCGACAGCATCCGATACGTGAACGATCTGGGCGCGCGCGTCAGCCTGTCGTCGTTTTCACCGATTCCCAACACGCAGGAATGGCAAGCAGCCGTCACAGAGTACGGATTTCCTGCCGATCAGCCGCTCTTGACCAACAAATCCGTTTACCCTCTCAAGCATGAACACTTCCGGTACGGCGACTTCGACCGACTCAAGCGCCTCGGCATCGAGTGCAACCGTTCTCTCCATCCCTCCACGGAGCGCCATGAACGTCGTCCCGTTTCCGATTACACCGTCTATGCGTAGCATTGCCCTGCTCAGCGTTTTCCTGATCGCAGGAAGCGCTTCCGCCCAGACTTTCGACCAGAAGATCAAGAAGAACCAGACGCGCATGGAAAAGATCCGCTCCGAGATCAAGGCGTACGAACAGAAAATTGCAGCCACTTCGCAGAAGGAAAAAGGCGAGCTGGAAACATTGAACGAGATCAATCAAAAGGTCGGACTGCTTCAGCAATTGCTGGGGGAGCTCGAACAGGGCCGTTTCCTGACTGAAGGTCACATTGCCGCGCTCAAGCGTGACCTCCGACAGACGCAACACGAACTGGGCACGCTTCGGGGTTTGACGCGAAGGCGGCTCGTGCAGATTTACAAGCATCGCGAAGAGGAACCGCTGGCCATCGTCCTGACCGCCCAGTCGTGGACGCAGGCGTACGCCCGGCTGAAGTACCTCAAGCTCATTGCTGAACAGGACCGTCGCGACCTCCAGTCGCTCAGAACGAAGAAAGAAACGATCGAGAAACGTAAGACGGAGATCGAGCGGGAACTGGTTCGGTTGAATGTTCTGATCGCACAGAAACAGCACGAGAAGGTCCGGCTGGACCAGGAAATCCGCCAGCGCAAGACGTCGCTCCAGAGGATCCGGAAGGACCGCGCCCAGTACAAAATACTCGTCGAGCAGCGCAGAGACGACCTGGCCACGTTGGAAAGCTTGATTGCGGATCTGGAGCGTAAGAAGAAGGAAGCGGAGGCGCTGGCCGAATTGAAGCGGCTGAAGGAAAAACGTGCGGCCAAAGCAACGCCGAAATACAAGGAACCCGTCTACACGGAGCGGTCCGAATTCGGATCGTACAAGGGCCGCCTCCCGTACCCCGTGCAGGGGCGGATTGCGGTGAAATTCGGAGATCAGATTCACCCTGTCCTCGGAACGAAAACGCGCAATCCCGGGGTGGAGATCCAGACCGTCGAAAACGCACCGGTTCACGCGGTGGCGAAGGGGCGGGTGACGCTCATCTCGTGGCTGCGACGTCTGGGTAACACGGTGATCGTGGACCACAAAGGCGGCTACTACACGGTGTACGCGCACCTGTCCGAGATCTACGTGGGGGTAGACGAAGACGTGAAAGCGGGCGATCCGATCGGAAAGGTGGACGAATCGGACGACGGCCGGCACCTGCTGCACTTCGAAATTTACCAGAATCGTGAACCGCAGGACCCGTCGGAATGGCTGAAATGAGCGGCTCACTGGACGCGCCCAGGATGGCCGATCTTCCGGCCGAGCCGAGGCGCTCGTGGGTACGTTGGGCGTTCTCGCTGGTGCTGAAACCCTCCGTCAGCACGGTGTTGATCTATGCGATCTTCGAAAGAATCCAGATCACAGAGATCCACGCCGAACTGCGTGACATCTACTGGCCGTCGTTTGCTGCCGGTCTTTTCCTCACGCTTCCAAACGTCCTCGTCCAGCATTACAAATGGCGGTACCTTGTGCGCATCATCGAGCGAACGGCCCGGGACCGTGATGTCTTTGCCTCGCTCATGTGCGGGTTTTCGATGGGACTCGTCACGCCAGGCCGGCTGGGTGAGATCGGCCGCGGACTTTTCATCGCCGGTGCATCGAAGGGACGCCTGACCGGCATGGCCATCATCGATAAGGTGCTGTCGCAATGGTCGATGGCTTTTCTCGGGCTGACGGGATTGCTGTTCCTCGCTGCGGCCGCCGGCTCCGAACTCGGCCGTTTCCGGTGGGCGTTCCTGGGTCTGTCGGCGGTTTTTTCGTTGTCCACGCTGGTCGCCCTCCTCCGCGCGGACGCGGTCCGTTCCTCGATTCGCGGGCTCAAAAGGCTGCTCCCCCGGATTCCCTACCGGAACAAAGTCTTTGCCGTAGTGGACGCGTCGGAGGAATTCCGCCGCCGACACCTGCTCACGAGCGTACTCTACGCGTTTGCGTTCCAGTTCATCATCCTCGCGCAGTTCTACTGTTTCATCAACGCATTCGACGCGCTCGGTCCGTTGGATACGCTTGTGGGGATTTCGGCGGCGATGTTCGTCAAGTCCATGCTGCCGGTCGCCCTGATGGACCTCGGTGTGCGGGAAGGTGTGGTGTTGTACTTTCTCGGGCAGATGGGAGTGGCGCCGGCGCCGGCGTTCAATGCGTCGATCATGATCTTCTTGAGCAACGTACTGGTGCCGGGTGCTGTGGGCGTGTATTATGTCATCCGATATTATTTTGGACCGTCGCGTGAACGTTGACTTCACATTCTACGCCATTACCGACCGGCGAAGAATGCCGGAGGGTGAATTCCTGCCCAGGATCAAAGCGGTGTTGGATGCGGGCGTGCGTGCCGTGCAGATTCGGGAAAAGGACCTCCGGCCGCACGATCTGGCCGACCTCTGCGAATCGGTCCGCGATCTGGCGCGTCCGTTTCGGGCGCGGGTGCTGGTCAACGATCGGGCCGGTATTGTCGTCTCTTCGGACCTTGACGGTGTGCACCTGACGGAGTCGAGCATGCCGCCGTCCGTAGCGCGGCCGCTAATCGGAACAGGAAAACTCATCGGTGTCTCGCGCCACGATCTCGCCGGCGCGCAGCAGGCGGAAAGGGACGGCGCGGATTTCCTCGTTGCCGGTCCCATCGCTCCGACGAGTTCCAAACCCGCAGGCCACGGTATGCTGAGCTGGGACGAGTTCGGGCGTATCTGCCGCGGCGTGCGCATTCCGGTGTTTGCACTCGGCGGCGTTACCGTCGAGAACGCAGATCGGTGCCTGCAGGCCGGAGCGGCGGGCATCGCGGCAATTTCCCTCTGGATGGAAGCCAGAGACGTCCACGCGACATTCGCGGCGCTCACAAAAATACTGGGACACCTCTAATGTTTTTCGTACATTCCTGCGAAGGACGAACGGTTTACGATGGACAATGGAGTCCTTAGCCGAAGGGAGGTCACCATGGTCACGTTCAAGCATATTCTGATCCCGACGGATTTTTCGGAATCCTCCAACCAAGCGATCGACTACGCCCTGCCTATCGCGAAACAGTTCCAGTCCCGCCTCTCGCTGATCCACGTGTATGAACCGATCATCTACTATGCCGACGCTCCGATCGGCATGCCGGACGTGGTGGAAATCGAGCAGAACATCCGGACTTCGGCCGAGGACAGCCTTCGGCTGATCGTCGATCAGCACATCAAGCCTCGCGAGGCGGAGTTCGGTCCGATAGCCGTCGAGCGCATCCTCGTGCAGGGCAAGCCGTACCTGGAGATCCTCCGCGCCGCCGTCGAGCGTCGGGTGGACCTGATCATTCTCTCCACGCACGGCCGCAGCGGCCTGGAGCACATCCTGATGGGCAGCGTGACCGAGAAGGTCGTTCGCAAGGCGCCGTGTCCCGTGTTGACCGTGCGCGTCAAGGGGGAATTCAAAATCCCGGACACGTGATGCGGTTCGGAGCGGTCATCCTTGCTGCGGGAACTTCGGCGCGGTTCGGGGAGAACAAACTCCTGATGCCGTTCGGCCGGTCGACGGTGCTGGAAACGACCATATCGCATTTTTGCCGAAGCGACATCGACCCGATCGTTGTGGTGACGGGGGCCCATGCCAAGTCCATCGGCCGACGACTGAAGGACGGCCGTGTCCAACTCGTGATCAACCCGCTTTTCGGCGAGGGCATGTCCAGTTCCGTGCGAAAGGGCCTGGAGTCGCTGCCGCACGGCCTTGATGGAGCGTTTATTTGCCCGGGGGATCTGCCCGCGTTTCACTCGCGGGTCGTGGACCGGCTGGTGGAAGCGTTTCAGACGGGGTGTCCGGTCGTTCCGGTATTCCATGGCAGGAAAGGTCATCCATTGTTGCTGGACCGCGCGGGAGTGGAGGAGGCGATCACACTCTTCGGAGATCGCATTCTGCAGCGCGTGCTGGAGCGGCGCTCGCACAAGATCGTGTACGTGGAGGTGGACGACGAGGGAATCCTGCAGGACATCGACACCCGCGAGGACTACGACCGAATGGCCGGAGGGACGGCTGGGGGTCAGTGAAAAACGCGGTCTTTGGTCCGGAGGATGGGCCCTCGCAGGCGATGGATCAGGTAAGCCGAGCCCGCACCGACCATCGCGCCCACCAGCACATCCGAGGGATAATGCACACCCAGCGCCATCCGGCTGTAACCCACAAGTCCGGCCCAGGCATAGGACGGAACGATCACGTACCACTTCGGATACTGCAATGAAACCATGGTGGCCATGGCGAAAGCCGTGCTGGTGTGGCCGGACGGAAACGAACGGGTGCCTTCGGGTCCTGTCGGCAGGTGCACGTTATCCAACGCCTCGTACGGGCGGTTTCGATTGAACCCCGTCTTGAGCCCGTGTGTGGCCCCGAAATTGACTATGCCCGCCGCCAGGAGAAGTATACCGGTGTCCTCGGCCTTCCGATCTTTGGCGATGATGCCCGTCAGAAGAAAACCGGCGGTGGAGGTGTACAACAGCGGCTTGACCGAATTCGTTTGTAGTTTGAAAAAGCCGTCGGTGAACGGCGTGTGATGATCGTTGACGGTGCGAAAAATGTTGACATCGATTCGATTCTGGCCGCAAAGGGTCTGCACCGTCAACAGCCAGAATATCAGGACACGGCAAGTCATAAGGAGATCTTCTCCAGAAAGGACAACAGGGGACGCGTCGGTTTTCCGTTCTTGTCCGTAAACGCATGAACGGTGTGGCCGCGGGCGATCAGCGTTTCGCCGCGGAACAACTCGTAGCCGATCTTGAGCCGCAGGCCGGAGCGCTCGATCAGAAACGATTCCAGCGTCAGCACATCGTCGTAGAAGGCGGGACGCAGGAACGAGCACTGTGCGTCGATGACCGGCAGGCACACACCATCGGCCTCCAGCTGTTTGTACGCGTAGCCGAGCTCACGAATCAACTCCGTCCGGCCGACTTCGAACCAGACGAAATAGCCGGCGTGGTGGGCGACGCCCATGTTGTCCGTCTCGGCATAGCGCACGCGGACCGTCACGCGGTTTCGTCGCGGCGTCATGGGGCGGCGATGTTGGGCTCCACCCATTCGCCGAACCGTCCCATTCGGGCGTACTTCTCGATCCGGTCCGAAAGCAGTTGCTCGACCGGCTTCACTTCAAGCAATGCCATTTCCTCTGCCAGGGCTTGTTTTACGCTGTTCGCGGCGGCATCGTAGTCGCGGTTGGCTCCGCCGAGGGGCTCACGGATGATCCGGTCTATGATATTGAATTGGATCAGGTCGTCGGCCGTGAGCTTGAGGGCCGCGGCGGCCTTCTCTTTGTACTCCCAGCTCCGCCAGAGGATGCTGGAGCAGGATTCGGGGGCGATCACGGAGAACCAGGTGTTTTCCATCATCAACAGTCGGTCTCCGACGCCGATGCCGAGCGCGCCGCCCGAGGCCCCTTCCCCGATGATAACGCAGACAATGGGCACGCGCAGCCGGGACATTTCAAGCAGATTGCGCGCGATGGCCTCCGCCTGACCGCGTTCCTCCGCCTCGATCCCCGGATATGCGCCGGGTGTATCGATGAGCGTCAGGATCGGCCGGTTGAATTTTGCCGCCATTTTCATCAGGCGGAGGGCCTTGCGGTACCCTTCGGGATTGGGCATGCCGAAATTGCGGTAGAGATGGCTCTTGGGCACGCCTTTGCAGGTACGAAACAAGAAATTAT
>JBBIJR010000081.1:0-14315 GCA_037445875.1 Bacteroidota bacterium
GGCACAGCAGGCGGGCGTGTCCAAACTCATCGTTGATCCCGGACTGGGGTTCGGCAAACGGCTTGAAGACAATTTCATCCTGCTTAACCGGCTGACGGAATTCCGCATGCTGGGCCTCCCCATTTTAGTGGGCACGTCGCGCAAATCCTTTCTGGGGAGCGCCTTCGGCGCAGGCCCGGCCGAACGTCTGGAGGGGACGATCGTCTCCAACGTACTGGCCGTGCAGCGGGGAGCCACGGTCTTACGGGTGCATGACGTGCAAGCCGTGCGGCGCGCCGTCGAGATCGCCCGTCTCATTGAAAGCGCACGATGATGCAAGAACCGCTGTTCACCGTCTGGCTCCTTCCGGTCACGCCCATCGATTTGCTCGACATGGCGGCCGTCACCTTTATCTTTTATCGGGCGTATCTGGTTGTTCAAGGCACGACCGCGTCCCGCATGCTGATGGGACTGATCATCATTCTTGTCGTGTCCGTGGCCGTGCGGGCGTTAAACATGAGCGGTATGATATGGCTGGTCAATCAGATCCAAACGGTGTGGGTGATTGCGTTCGTGATCCTCTTCCAACCTGAACTGCGCCGGATGCTGTACTCGTTCGGGCAAAGCAGTTTGCTCCGCAACATCATCAAATTGGGCGTCCCGGAATACGTGCAGGAGGTCGTCAAAGCGTGCGAACAACTTTCGAAACGTCGTTATGGAGCGATCATCGTGCTGGAGCGGACTACCGGTCTGCGCAACATCATCGAGACCGGCGTCTCGCTCGAGTCCCGCGTGTCCCAGCAGTTGCTCGTATCGATCTTCAATCCCAGATCGCCCCTGCACGACGGGGCTATTGTGATCGAGAATGAACAGGTAAGCGCCGCGAGATGCCTGCTGCCGCTGAGCCAGAACCCTTACCTGGAGGCCTCGCTGGGAACGCGGCACCGTGCAGCCGTCGGCATGTCCGAGCAGTCCGATGCGATCGTGATCGCCGTTTCGGAGGAGACCGGAAAAATCTCCGTTGCCCACAAGGGTACGCTGAACCGCAACCTCACACCGGCCGAGCTGCGAGGGTCCGTCGAGGAATTGATCGCGCTGGGCAAAACCAAGGGACTATGGAGGAAGATCCGGCGTCCCTTGCGCGCGGCGGCGATCGAGAGTAATTAGGTTCGTCGGTGTTCGAAAGCCGCTCGCTCAGGAGGGAGCCATGCGAGCGTGGTGAGTGGACTCAGGGGTCAATCGATGTTCGAAGCCGGGTCAATTCAAGCAATTGCGTAAACTTTCCTTGTCCTTTCCGCGGCAACCACCCGGCAAGGAGGGGAAACTAAATTACTTCGCGGACGGCACGGGAAAAACAAAGACCAGATTCGGCTTTTCACTGTACAAGTGGTTGACTTAGATACAAACGTTCCTGATACAGCAAAGGGATTGACCAGGATGTTTCTTCGACGGTTGCGGGCCTTTGGCGGCCCGGTGGTTTTGTGTGTACTGCTGAACTCCGTTCTGGGCGCCCAGGGCAATCAGACGGTCCCCCGTTCCCGCGACGATTACTATCGCCTGGTGTCCGAGCGCGACGGCGAGCTGACCTATGAATTTCATTTCCCGCGGCCCACGCTCCGCACGGAGGCCGAAACGGGGATACAATCGATCACGGTTCCATTTTTTGATCACACTTCGGAACCGGGCGCTCCTCGACTTCCCCGAATCACCTATCTTCTCGAGTTGCCTCCCGTGCTGCATTCCGTCGTCATCATGGACGATGAGACGGAACTGTTGCCTGCGGCGAATCTGGAAACAGCAGCGGATGAGGCGGAAACAGGAGACGGCCCGGCCGACGGCACCGCTCGCGCCTCATGGAGGCAAGCGGACGGTTGGCTGCCACAAAACGTCAGCCGGTTGGAGTACGCGGGAAAGCTGCGCGAAATCCCGGTGTATCAACTCACGGTCTATCCTTACCGCTATCATCCCGGTAAGCATCTGATCGAGTATCACAAGCGGATGGTGGTCCGCGTCACGTATTCAGCCGGGGCCCGCGTGAAAATACACGAGCATTCGGGGGCCATCGATGAGGTGCTGGGTTCCAGCGTAATCAACAGGACGTCCGCACAGCGAAGACGTCAACTCGAACGCCGGGCGGTCGGACGCGGCCTTTCTCCGGGGGGCGAACTCATCGCCAGTCCGGACGGCAGGTTTGTGCGTCTGGTGGTGAACGCGGACGGGGTGTACAAGCTCACGTACACCTCCCTGCGCGACCAGACCGGCTTCGACTTTGACGGAATCAACCCGCGGACCTTTCGCCTGATCAACCGCGGACTCGAAGTGCCCATTTACGTCCAGGGTGAAACCGATGGTGAATTCGCGGGCACGGATTACATCGAGTTTTTCGGTGAGCGTAATCTCGCGCGGTTCAATCCTTATATCGCGGACATTCCTTCCTCTACCGGTCACTATCTCGACCCGTGGTCGGATGACAACGTGTATTTTCTCACCTGGGGCGACCGCTTCGGCCTGCGCATGATCGAGGAAAACGGCGGCATCGTCGAACCCGACAGACAGCGCGTAACACTCCTAACCAGCTTCACGCGAAAGATCCATTTCGAGGAAGATCTGGTTCGGCTCGATATCAAGAACATCAATCTCATCCAGCCGGCGGTGATCGAAGATCTCTGGGCGTACGACGACGGCATCCATTACAGCAAGTACGTACCCGGCACCGTGTCAACCCGGGAATACACCTTTGTGCTGGACCGCGTTTACACGGCTTTTTCGCACACCGACAGCCTGACGATCAACCTCCACGGTATCAGCACCGGCAACCCACATCTTGTTGAGGTGTTTATCAATAACACGCTGGTCACTCCCTCACGTCTGACGTGGTCAGGCAAGACCAAGCATCAGGCCTCGGTCGCCTTCAGTTCCAGTATCCTTCAATCGGGATCGAATACGCTTCGCATCCTGACACCTGTGGCCGATCGTCCCTCCGAAGACTCCATCGATGCGGTCGCTTTGAATTGGTTCGAGATCCGCTACAAGCAATCGTTCACTGCCACGGATGACTACCTGGAATTCGGGCCGGAAGCCAACCCACCGTTCTCTCTTCACGAATTCACGGTCAGGGGGTTCCAGGACGGCAACATCAGCTTGTACAAGAAAGGTGTGAGCCGGATCGTGAACGGCAACTATCGCCAGGATTCCTTTGACGGGACCTGGCAGCTTACGTTTCAGGACGACATACCGATCCCCGGGGTCCAATACCTGGCGGTCAGCGAATCGGCAAAACGCGTCCCGCAGATCGTTCGGCTGGACACGGCTTCGACGCTCCGAACGGGCCCGCACGACGCAAGGTACGTAATCATCACGCCGAGAAACTTTCACGAAACCGCGAGCCGCCTTGCGGACTATCGGCGAACGACCGGTTATACAGCCGAAGTGGTAGACGTCGAGGACATCTACGACGAGTTCGGCGGCGGCGCCACGAGCCCGTATGCGATTCGCGACTTCCTTCGATTCACTTTTGCCAGCCCGTTCTGGCAAGGTTCGACCGGGTCGCCGTTGTATGTGCTGCTCGTCGGCGACGCGACGGACAAACCGCGATTACAGAACACGGACCTGCACGTTCCCGTCCAGCATATACAGACCGAGAAATTCGGTCCGGCGGCCAGCGACTACTGGTTCGGATTGGCGGACGACGACGACATCTTGCCGGACTTTTTCATTGGCCGTCTGCCGGTCCGCACGTCGCAGGAACTCGACGACATCATCGACAAGATCATCACCTATGAGCAAAACACCGTTGCCGGAGAATGGAAGAATCAGATCCAGTTCATCGGCGGCCAGAGTGAAACGCGCGGCATCGGTCAGCCGAACCTGCAGATCTATCTGGATATGTTTCGCGACCAATCCAACAAGATCGTCAACAACCAGCTGTCCTCCCGGTTTTCACCGGAACGCGTGTTCGCCTTCCCCGCCGGGGATCGGTTCATTGGCGGCGCCAATGAGGTGATCCAGTCTTTCACGGAAGGCCGACTGATCACGTCCTATCTGGGTCACGGCGGCGGTTTCATCTGGGGCGACATCGACGCGATCACGGGTAAGCCGCTGTTGAACAACCAGCAGGTCAACGATATTCAGCCGAACGGCGGGAAGTTTCCCCTCGTGCTCAGCATGACCTGTTTCGTTGGCGCCTTCGATGCCGTTGATAACGTGTTGGGCGAATTGCTGCTCAAGGCGCAGGGAAAGGGAGCGATCGGAGTACTTGCATCGAGCGGCACCGGATGGATCAAGGGGGATTACGAACTGCTTTTCAACACTCTGGAACCGCTGTTGCAGGATGGCGCAACGGTCGGCCAGGGTATTGCGCTCGGCAAACTCAATTACCTCGTCTACAAGGGTCAGGACGACTACGAGGTCACCGGCGGCGGCGGCAGTCTCGGCCAGACATTCGTACCGCAGAGCAATGTTTTTCAATTCAACTATCTGGGCGATCCCGGTCTCCGGTTGAAGACGCCAAAAGGCGGAACGGTCGATGTTTCCAATCGAAGTCCGCTGCGCACGGAGAGTGTTACCGTGTCCGGCACAACGGATTTTCTTTCGGGTTCGGGTACGTATGAGGTTTACCAGATGAAGCCGGTCTTCGCGGTGCAGTACGGCGGGAATGAGCCTTCCTTCGTTACGATCCACAGGGGAAGCTTTTCCGTTAGCGGAGGTTCCTACGCATTCACCCTGAACCTTCCCGATATTCCGGATACGAGCCTGAGCGACGGCCTGACCGGCATACGCGTGTTCGCGGAAGCGAGCGACGCCAGTGAGCGTATCAGCGCATCGACGGATTTTGCCGTGAACGCGACGTACATCGCCCAGGTCCAGACCGTCCCGGCCGTTCTCACAAGCTCCGACACGGTCCGCTTCCGTGCGTTTCTGAGCGACCCCGACCAGATCGCCGAAGCCATCGTCTATTACACGCTCACCGGTTCGATCAGCGATACCGACCGTGTGGACACGATGTTTGCCGAGGGGGGCGGTTACTGGCGTACGCGAGGAATTCCGCCGCTGGCCGAGAGCGACGTGATCAAGTTCCGTGTGAAGACCGTTGACGGCCTGGACGACTCGACCGTTTCTCAGACGTTTCGGATTACCGTACTGGCGGGCATTGATCTCTCGCTCGGGTCCGTCCCGTGGGACCCGAGAACGGACCAGATCTTCATCGGGGGCGCCGACGAAGTGCGGCTCTTTGCGGCGGTTGAGAACCTCGGATACCTCGCGCTCAGCGACGTACCTGCCCGCTTTTACGACGGGAACCCGCAAAGCGGCGGAACGCTCCTCGGCGAGGTCTTGTTGGACATTGGAGGGTCGGTCGGTGGCGCGGGCAGCATCGCACGTGATACGGTTTCGATCGTATCGCCCCTGACCAGCGGCGTACACGACGTATACGTGTGGGTGGACCCCGACACGCTGTTCAACGACATCGATCGCGTCAACAACCTGGCCTATCGGACGCTCACGATCAACGCCTTCAACGTGACGCCCGGCCTGGGAACCACGTACACGAGCATCAAGAACGATACGGTCGCGGCGGACAGCAGTTTCTTTGTGAATATTCCTTCCCTGGCGGTTTCTCAGAACACCACGGTCCGGATTACCAAGCTCACACAGTTCTCGGTTGTCAACCAACCGGACCTTCAATTCGTGCAGCCGCTGTACCAGAGCGCTGCCGCGTCGTACCGGGTCGATTTCTCCCGTCTCGATGAAGTCATCGCCGCGGGCAAGGGCTTGTGGGTTGCCTTTGCGTACGATACGACGGTTTATCCGTCGTCGCTCGGCTACCGTGACTCTCTCGCCGTGTACCGATGGGACTCCGGCAACAAACGATGGCACGTCGTGGGGCGAGACATCGGCGGCGTGCCCGGCCTGGTGGCCGTGGAGATTCGTGACCCGGAGGACCTCGGACAGCTGGCCCTCGTGATCGGCCGCGACTTTACGCCGCCCGCCATCGAACCCACCATTGAGGGACAGTTCTTCTCACAGGGCTCGATCGTGCCGAAGAATCCAAAGATCTCCGCCGTGCTGTACGACCAGAACGGCGTGAGTCTTCGCCGAAGCCATTACGCCATCAAGATAGACGGGGCGCCGCTGAACAGCGCCCAGATCATTCTGCCGGATTCACTGGCCAATTCGAACACGGTCACTCTAACGCTGGATCTCCCGTCCGATTTCGAGCCCGGCGAGCATACGGTAAGTTTCCAGGGCCGCGACCTTTGCGGTAACATATCCGGCGAAATCGAGATGCAATTCCGTGTCGTGACGAAATTCGACATTCGCGTAATGGGGAATTTCCCCAACCCGTTTGCGAACACGACGACGTTTGTCTTCCGAGTCGAGGCGTTCGAACAGCTCGACCGGATGGAGATCAACATCTATACCGTTGCCGGGCGCCGTATTCGCAAGATCTCCTCAGAGGACGTGACCGGCGGACCTCCGTTGAACGCGATCGGGTATCACGAAGTGATCTGGGACGCGACGGACGATCGCGGCGACGGCGTTGCCAACGGGATCTACTTCTACAAGATCAAGGGTACGCTCAACGGGAAGACCGTCGAGAAAAAAGGAAAGATCGCCTATTTCCGCTAATCCATGCTTTCAGGAAAGGGACCTATGAGGCTGACTTCGGCCTTTTGTTTCTTCTCGTGCTGGCTGCTGGGCACGACTTCGCTGCCGGCGGGCAGCAACGACCGTCCTTACGCGAACGCGTTTCTCGAGATTCCGCTCGGCGGACGCGCGTCCGGGCTCGGTAACGCCTACGCCGCCGTGGCCAATGACGGCACAGCCTTCTTCTGGAATCCGGCCGGAGTCTCCTTGATGCATCGCCGTGAGATCTCCATGATGTATGCGACGCAGTTCGAAGGCTTCGGCCAGTACAATTTTCTGGGCTATACCCATCAGTTGTCGGAGCGATACGGTTTTTCGGTCTCGTGGATTCGGTACAGCGTTGGGAGTATCGATGAGTTCCTCCAACTAGAGGATTCATACTATGACCGTGGCCACATCGATTACGATTTCTCAAAGTACTACAGCGGACAGTTCTCGTACGCGGACAACGCCCTGTTCTTCTCCTTCGCCAGATTGAATACGCTGCGCCTGAATTTAGGCTGGCTCTACAGCGAATTTCCGATTGAGATTCCCGTGGGCGTCAATTTCAAGGTCATTCAGGGTGGCAGCAGCGGCATCAAGGGAAACGGGGTTGTGAACAAGGACGTTAGCAAATTCGGTATTGGGGTCGATGTCGGCACCATGATCATGTTCGGCATGAACGACCTCATGGAGACGCCCTATCTGGGCGACTTCGTACTTGCGTTCAATGTGCAGGACGCGACGGGAACGGCGGTGCGTTGGAACGCCATTTCTTCGGATACGCGGGCGCAGGACGTCGTGCAGCCCAACCTCAAGTTCGGCATGGCGTACGCCCAGCCCCTCGACGGACTCCAGAGCAATCTGCTTTTCTCGTACGAGCACAATAGTCGTTACGGCGGCGATCACCATTTCGGCGTGGAGTACGATTACCAACGCCTGCTGGCATTGCGCTTCGGCACGGACAACGGCACGTTGACGTACGGCGCGGGCGTGTCGGCGTGGCATTTCCGTCTCGACTACGCACTCAGCAGCCAGGCGCTCGGAGCCGTGCACCGCATCGGCGCCGCTTATCGTTTCTAACAAAGAATGGATGCGACCATGAGACCTGTATCCTTTGCCGCGTGGCTCGGGCTCGCCACGGTTGTTCTGTTCGGGATCACGGCCTGCCCGGAAACTATCGATCCGCCGGTTCCGCTGCCACCGGGCGTCCGCATCGTTCCGAACAACGGCGATACGAGCGTGGTCGAGCGGGGGACTCGGGCGGAAGAGGGCTCGGCCAATTACCTTCGTGTCGAATGGGAACTGCTTGACATTTCCACCTATCCCATAGACGAGTATCGCGTCTTCCTTGCGTTCGATACCAACGCCGACGACACTCCGGATAGCGGCTTTCGGTATATAGGCAACGTCCCGCCCGAACAAAATTATTTCATCGATCAGCATCGCGGCATCGACAGCACGTTTTTCTACCTGGTGGGAGCCGTCGACTCGAGGGGAAGAATGAGCGACACATCGGTCTATTTTCTTCCCGATAGTTTTGCGACGTATGTAAATGCGTTCAAACTCGGTTACAAAGTCGGTTTCTTGAACATTGTGGACGACCAGTCCGGGTTCGACGATTCCGTGACGACCAAGCCGACGTTTCAGTGGTGCCTTGGACGGGGCTTTCCGCTACCCAATCGTTACGTTGTAAAGGTATTTACTCCCTCGTTCCAACTGGTCTATCTCGCGCAGGTGCCTCATCGGAACTTTGACGATCCTGGTGCCTGCCTGAACGCAACTCTAGACCACTTGACCTTTCATCCCGAATCGTACTCTCCGAATGATACACTCACGAATGATTCACTCAAGGCTCTGGCAGATGTTACGGTCCATTACGTGAATCCCATCTACACCGACGGCACGCGTCTCAAGAAAGGCGATTACGTCTGGCGCGTCGACGCCATCTACGCGCCCGGTTACGAGTCCAAGTCCCGTCTTAGCTCATTCACGGTCACTCGCGACGGGCCTTAGTTGATTCTTCCTGCCGGATTTGGTATGTTCAGATCGTCGACGCAACCTACTATGGAGACGAGCCATGAACATCATTGAGTCGATTCGCGGACGGGCCCGGGCCGCCAGGAAACGCATTATCCTTCCGGAAGGCGAAGAAGACCGAACCCTCTATGCCGTCAAGATCATCCAGGACCATCAGATTGCCAGAGTCGGCTTACTGGGGAACGTCGAGAAGATCCGCCAGCGGGCCGCTGAGTTGAAGGTCGAGTTGAACTCTTCCCTTCCCATCGTCGATCCGAAGAAGTCCGACAAGTTATCCGACATGGCTTCCGAGCTGCACAACCGGCGCAAAGAGAAGGGCATGACGTATGAACAGGCCAAAGAGGCCATGCAGGATGTTCTGTATTACGGAGCGATGCTCGTGCGAAGAGGAGAGTACGACGGCATGGTGGGCGGAGCCGTTCACACGACGGCGGACGTGCTGAGGGCTGCCATTCACTGTGTGGGTTTGGCGCCCGGCATCAAGACCGTGTCGAGCATCTTCCTGATGGTCCTGCCCGAAGGGCGGGCAATCACGTACGGAGACGGTGCGGTCGTACCCTACCCGGATGCAAATCAGCTGGCGGACATCGCGATCGCTTCCGCTCAGACGCATGAACAACTGACCGGAGAGACTCCGCTGGTGGCCATGCTGTCTTTCTCGACCAAGGGCAGCGCCGAGCACGAATCCGTTACTAGGGTGGTACAAGCGCTGAACGTCGTCAAAGAGCGACAGCCGAATCTGCGGGTCGACGGCGAGATGCAGTTCGATGCGGCGTATGTGGAGTCCATCGGCAAACGCAAGGCCCCGGGCAGCCCGGTCGCCGGCCGAGCCAACGTGTTCATCTTCCCCAATCTGGACGCGGGGAACATCTGCTACAAGGTGACCGAGCGCATCGGGAAGGCCCAGGCGATCGGTCCGGTGATTCAGGGTCTGGCCAAACCGGTCAACGATCTATCACGGGGATGTACCGCCGAGGACATCGCCAATGTGGTAGCCATTTGCAGTCTGAAGGCGGAGTCGCGCTGAGCGGACTGCAGCCTTCGCCGGATCTCTCTGAAACAAAAAATCCACGTTCGACGAACGAGCGTGGATTTTTTCATCGGCTCGTGCAAATCCTAATGCGCCAATTCAGGCTCCTTCGCGCGAACGGTCTCTCTGGCCGAGAGATGTTCGGTGCCCACGATACCCTCTTCCAGCCACACGTGGCGACTGTCCAGGATTTCCCTGGCTACACGGTATTTCTGAACGTCGGCGTTTGACCACAGGGCCTTGAAGGCGGCTTGCACCCGGCGGCGGGCATTGCGGCAGAACAGGTCGGCCACCTTCAGTGCGTCCTTGTTCCCCTGTTTTGCCTGTTTCACCGCGCGGCTCACCGAAGCGGCCATGGCAAAGAGCTCGGCACCGATTTCCACGGCCCGGAAAAGAAAAGCCTGCCGGTAGGCCAGTTTCGCCTGGTATTTCAGCATGCCATGGAAGATCTGTCGCGACAGTCTGCGGGACGCCCGATTGACAAATCGCATGTGCGTGGCGAGGATCCCGAGGGCCCCGTACCGCGGCCACAGCGCCCACCCCAGCCATCGTGAGGGGTACCATACGGCATAGAACGACAGGATCTTCGGAAGCGCGGCCAGTTTGGCCCCAACGCCCTTCTTCGGATCCAACAGGGCGCCTGCCACTTCGAGGTGTTTATCCACGGCCTCGCGGGCGATGAACAGACGCATGATTTCGCTGCTGCCTTCGAAGATCAACTGAATGCGGAAATCGCGCATGATCCGCTCCACCGGGATCGGGTCCTCACCGCGTGACCGCAGCGAATCGGCCGTTTCGTACCCCCGCCCGCCGCGAATCTGCATCGTGTCGTCGGTGATCTTCCAACCCGCTTCGGTATTATACATCTTCGCCACCGCCGCTTCGAGCCGGATGTCGTAGCCCTTGTCGGCCATCGACGTCGCAAGTTCCGCGATCGACTCCATCGCAAACGTGGTGGCTGCCATATCGGCAATGCGGTGTGCGATCGCTTCGTGCTTACCGACGGCCTGGCCCCATTGTACGCGCTCTTTTCCCCACTGCCGCACGATCTCGAGGCACGCTTTCGCGGTCCCCACGGCACCCGCAGGCAGCGTGAGCCGTCCGGTGTTGAGCGTGATCAAGGCGAGTTTCAAGCCCTTGCCGCGGCCCCAGAGGATGTTCTCTTTGGGTACGCGCACGTTGGTAAACGAGAGGACGGCGTTCTCCAGCGCCTTGAGACCCATGAAGTAACACCGCTTCTCGACCTTCACGCCGGGCCAATCCATCTCGACGATGAACGCGCTGATCGCTCCGTCTTCCGGATGCCGTGCCATTACGACGATGATGTCGGCGATGGTACCGTTCGTGCACCAGAGTTTCTCGCCGTTGAGGATGTAGGCCTGGCCGTCCGGAGACTCGACGACCGTGGAATGGAGATTAGCCGGGTCCGACCCCACTTCCGTTTCGGTCAGGGCAAACGCCGAAATCTCACCTTTGGCCAGTCGCGGCAGGTACTTCTTTTTTTGTTCCTCGGTCCCGAATAACGTAAGCGGTTGCGGAACACCGATCGACTGGTGCGCGCTCAGCAACGCCACGAGGTTTCCGTCCTGGCTGCACACGAGCTGCATGATCTTGTTGTACTCGGCCTGTGAGAATCCGAGGCCGCCGTACTCGGTCTTGATCTTGAGTCCGAAGGCACCCATCTCGGCCAGCCTGCGGACGATGTGCTCGGGGATCTTGCCTTCCCGGTCGATCGCATCCGAGTCCACTTCCTCCACAAGCAGCTTTCTCAGCTTTTCGTAGAACTCCTGAAACTCGGGACGGTTGATCCCCTTGGGGTCGGGAAACGGATGAACCATGTCGACACGCAGATTGCCCAAATAGATCTCACGGAGAAAGCTCGGTCGGTCCCACTTGCTCTCACGGGCCGACTCGGCCACCTGCCTCGCCTCCTCCTCGCTGACAAATCGCTTCTTTCCGTTACCAGCCATGATCATTGCGCCTTTCCGTTTTCATCGGTTACCGAAGGTGTCATGTCCTCTGATCTACGGTATCAATCTATTCAAATGTCCTCAAAGTTGAAAGAGAAAAAAGGTGCAAGGACGTTGATGGCGGCTTTTCCAACGGCCGACTATCTCACCAACACCATCTTACGAGTCTGGGAAGAAGCTCGTCCCTCCAACCTGTACAGGTACACACCCGAGGCCACGGACCGTCCCTGGTTGTCCCTGCCGTCCCAAGGAGCCGAATGAACACCCGCCGGCCGGTTTCCGCTGAATAGGGTGCGGACTTCCTGGCCCAGCAGATTGTAGACCCTAAGACTGACCTTGCTGCTGAGGGACAGCTTATAACGAATCGTCGTCGAAGGATTGAATGGATTCGGATGGTTCTGTTCCAGTTTGAGCGCGGTCGGTACGCCCACCCGATCTCTCACGTCC
Organism: Bacteroidota bacterium; assembly: GCA_037445875.1. Lineage (GTDB taxonomy): Bacteria > CLD3 > CLD3 > SB21 > SB21 > JBBIJR01. The sequence goes on from JBBIJR010000081.1 coordinate 12,091, forward strand.
ACAACCTGTTCCAGATTGATCTTGTACATCGAACGTCCGTGGGTGCCCGCAACGAGGAAATCCTCCGTCGAGTGGATCTTCAGGTCGTACACCGACACCATGGGCAGATTGTTGCCCAGCACATTCCATGTTGCGCCGGTGTCCTGTGAGAAGTAAGCACCTACGTCGGACCCCACGAACAGAACGTTAGGCCGGTTCGGATCGACGGCCAGTCCGTTGATCGGCGCATCGGGCAGGTTGGACGAAATGTCCATCCAGCCCACGCCTGTGTCCGTGGTGCGGAAAATGTGGGGATGGGGATCGCGCCATTTCAACCCCGAAAACGTGACGTACGCCACTTCCGGCCTTCCGGGGTCGACCGCGACGCGGGTCACCCACCGGTACGGCAGCCCGGACGTGCGGTTGATCCAGGAGGTGCCGCCGTTCGTCGAGACCCAGACGCGGCCGTCCGCTGTACCCGCATAGATCACCGCGGAATTGGACGCCGCCACGGCGATGGTCGTGATGGTGTTCAACCTTGGTGTACCTCCCGTAAGATCACCGCTGAGTACCGTCCAAGTGTTCCCGGCATTCGTTGTGCGCCAGACACGGTTACTTCCGTAGTAAAGCGTAAGGTGATCGGTCGGATCCATGACGACCGGAGTCGACCAGTTGGTGGGATCTCCGTTACCGTCAAAAATGAAAGTCCACGATGTCCCCCCATTGTCCGAGCGGCCGAGAAATCCGTACTGTGACTCGGCATAGATGACATTCGAGTTGGTCGGATCGACGATAACGTAAAAACCGTCGCCGCCGTAAATGTCCGTCCAGTCGTCCGGCGCACCGGTCAGCGTACGAACGGTCCCGTTGTCCTGCGTACCGCCGTACAGCCGTTCAGGAAGCAGAAAGTCAATTCCGATTTCATAGAATTGCGTGATTGGAAGAGAAGGGACTTCCAGCCAACTCGTGCCTCCGTTCATCGAAATGTCAATACCTCCGTCGTTGCCGGCAAAGAGGATACTCGGATTTCGAGGATGATACGCAAGCGCGTGATAGTCCACGTGGAACGGGACCTGCATGGTGAACGAAGCTCCGCCATTCGTGGAGCGAATGAGTTCACCGTCCAGAATCCAGATGCGGTTGGGGTCGGAGGGATGCACCCGTATTTGTCCGAAGTACCAACTGAAACCGAAGAACCCGCCGGCGGCCTCGAAATCCGGATCCGCGTTGAGCCAGGAGTCGCCGCCGTTTGTGGTTTTGAACGTACCGGCATAATTGTACCCGTCGGTGAACAGCGCGTACACTACCGACGGACTGGTCGGCGACAGGGCCAGACCGATTCGGCCGATATCCGTGAGCGCCGCATCCGGCAGGCCATTTGTCAACTCATGCCACGTGTCACCTCCGTCGGTGCTGCGGTAGACGCCGCTCGTCGGCCCGAACAGATGCGACGATTCCGGCCGCCTCACACGCTCCCACATCGCCGCATAGAGAATCAGCGGGTTGCTCGGATGCATCGCCAGATCGATGGCGCCTGTCGAGTCGCTCACGAACAGCGACTGTTCCCACGTCACACCGCCGTCCGTGCTCCGGTAGACGCCACGCTCCGGCTGCGGACCGAAATAGGAACCGACCGCAGCCACGAACAGGCGCTGGGGATTGAGCGGGTCGATCAGTATACGACCGATGGAGACGCTGGCCTCCAGACCGGCCGACGTCCATGTGGATCCGCCGTCCGTAGTCTTGTACACGCCGGCGCCGGCAAAGTTGTTATGTCCGCCATTGGCTTCGCCGGTTCCCACGTAGAGTATGTTTCCATCGGTTGGATCGACTGCGATATCTCCGATCGGCAACACGGCTTGCTCATCGAAGACCGGAAACCACGTATTGCCCAGGTCGGTGGATTTGAAAACACCGCCGGTGGCGGCGCCTGCATACACGGTCAGAGAATCTGTCGTGCTGAACTCGATATCAGTGACCCGGCCCATAACATTTGTGGGGCCGACAGGCAGCCAATCGGCTCCGCCGAGAGGTGCTCTTCCGCGAGACACGAGTCGCATCCGCTGCGCCTCCCGGAGGGCCACGATATGAGCGTCGGGGTCCGCCTGACCGTACGGAAACGTCCGCTGAATCCATGCCCGGTCCGATGGATACTTCTTCGTTTCGTGCGATCGAGCGTCCGACGCCTCTCGAAGCCAGAGGCCGATCCCGCCGGTAACGGCCAGTAATAGCGCGGCGTGGACTGC
>JBBIJR010000082.1:0-14075 GCA_037445875.1 Bacteroidota bacterium
GGCCGTAATAGAGGCCGTCCTGCATCTTGGTCTCCCCCAGGATGACCTTTCCCCGGCGCGTCGCAAAGTTGTACTGCATCAGGTTGCCAAAGTACGTTTGCTCGGCCTCGGAGAATTCAGGAACACCCTTCCACCGAATTACTTTACCGCTGGAATCCAAGGAGTCGGGCGCCGCCTCGGCCGTCATGAGTTTCAGAGGCTGTTCGATCGTAATCCTCGCGGCGCGAATCTCCATACCTCGGTACCGGACCCAGGCATGGTCCTTGAGTATGACGGTCGAATTGTCGAGGGTGCCTTCGGTGGTATCGGCTCCGTAGAATATCAACGTGTCGACGCCGCCCAATCCGGCCGTCGTGTCCGCGCGGACGCTGTCGGAAAGGACCGGCACGGTCGTGCGCAACGTATCGGCTACCTCCTGGCTTGTCGCGGAACCACTCGTCAACGCCAGGGCGCAGAAAGCGGCAACCGTTCTCCGGATGGTCCTGTCCACTGCGAGACTACCTTTCCAGAATCAAGGTCACCGGGCCAGAGTTGTGTATCTCAACTTCCATCCTGGCGCCAAAACGTCCGGTACTCACGCGAACACCGCGCTCCCGCAGCATAGAAAGAAAACGGTTGTACAGGGCCTCCGCCATGTCCGGTGTGGCCGCCTCCGTGAAGCTCGGCCGGCGCCCCTTTTTCACATCTCCGTACAGCGTGAACTGCGATATCGCGAGGATTTCACCGCTGACGTCCGTCAACGATCGGTTCAATTTCCCCTCGGAGTCGGGGAATACGCGCAGATGAATACACTTGTCGGCCCAGAACGCGAGTTCATCCTCCGTGTCGTCCTTTCCGAAGCCGACAAGCAAGACGAAACCGGGACCGATGGCGCCCGTCTCACAGCCTTCGACGGTCACTCGCGCACGGCTTACACGCTGAGCGACGATTCTCATGCGGTGGTCATCATCGAAATTTCGAAAAGAGGGCATTGCCGCAGAACCGCGTCCCGCGATCGCACAATAGAAAAGGGCCGCACGAACGGCCCTTTTCGTATCGAGTCGAGGTCGAATAACCGCATTTCCTTGCTCCGTCGCTCCCGCAACGACCGCAACGCGTCCGGACTCCTGCCTCAGGTCCGTTTGGAGAGCGGCACGTACTTGCGTTCGCTGGCTCCCATGTAAATCTGGCGGGGCCGACCAATCCGCGTTTCCTTGGAAAGCATCATTTCGCGCCATTGGGCAATCCAGCCCGGCATACGTCCGATGGCAAAAAGCACGGTGAACAGGTCTGTCGGGAAGCCCATCGCCTGATAAATAATGCCGCTGTAGAAGTCGACATTGGGATAGAGCTTCTTCTCGATGAAATACGGATCGCTGAGCGCCACTTCCTCCAGCTGATGGGCGATGTCCAAAAGCGGATCATGAACGCCCAGTTTGGCCAGAACCTTGTCGCAGGTCTTCTTGATAATGACCGCCCGCGGATCGAAGTTCTTGTACACCCGGTGCCCGAAGCCCATCAGGCGGTAGTTGGATTTCTTGTCCTTCGCCATCTCGACGTACTTTTTGACATTGCTCCCGTCGGCGTGGATCTGTCGGAGCATTTCCAGCACTTCCTGGTTGGCTCCTCCGTGCAGCGGGCCCCACAGCGCGCAGATACCCGCCGAAATCGCGGCAAACATGTTTGCGTGGCTGCTGCCCACGAGACGCACGGTCGATGTCGAGCAGTTCTGCTCATGATCGGCGTGCAGGATGAACAACAGATCCAGCGCCTTCTCGACGTCCGGATCGACGTGGTACGGCTCCGCTGGAACGCTGAACATCATCTGGAGAAAGTTGGCACAGTAACTGAGCGCGTTGTTTGGATACATAAAGGGCTGGCCGTTCGACTTTTTGTACGAATAGGCGGCAATGGTCGTGATCTTGCCGAGCATCCGGTAAATGGACAGTTGCACGTGATCCGGATTGAACGGATCAATGGAGTCCTGATAGAAGGTCGAGAGCGAGCAAACAACGGCCGACAGCAGCGCCATGGGATGGGCATCGCGAGGATACGCATCGTACAGCTTGCGCAACGATTCGTGCAGCATCGTGTGCCGTGTGATGTTCTTCTTGAACTCCTCCAGCTGAGCGGCCGTCGGCAGTTCCCCGAAAATCAGCAGGTAACTGACCTCCATGAAATTGGAATTCTCCGCCAGATCCTGGATATTGTAGCCGCGATAGCGGAGGATGCCCCTTTCACCGTCGATGAACGCGATGCCGCTGGAACATGCTCCTGTATTGCCGTAGCCTGGGTCAAAGGTGATGAGGCCGGTCTGGCCCCGAAGTTTGGCGATATCAACTGCCTGCTCGTTTTCCGTTCCCGTAATAACAGGGAGTTCCATCGATTGGTCGTCGTACTGCAGAACCGCTTTTTTTACCATGACAGGGACCTTTCAAACGCGAGTGAGCGGATTGTGGAGGTAGTGGTTATTTGAAACGGCATATTGGACGATTTTATCTAAAGATAGTGAATCAAAAGGCGATTGGCAAGATGCAAAAGCGCTGAGCCCTCACAGCCCAGTCCGCCGAATGGGGAGGGTGATTTTGAACTCGGTACCCTTGCCGGGTTCACTCTCGAAGAAGATCGTTCCTTTATGGGCCTCGATGATCTTGTAGGAGATGGACAGGCCGAGCCCGGTACCCTTGCCGACCGGCTTGGTCGTGAAGAAGGGATCGAACACGCGGTGCTGGATTTCGAACGGAATACCTCTTCCATTGTCGCGGATAGCGATAAGGATGTTGTTGGTGCCGGCGCTGGTTCGGATCCAGACATCACCGTCTCCGTCAATGGCGTGGAACGCATTGGTGAGCAGATTCATGATGACCTGATTGATGTGACCGGGATTGCAGTAGATCGGCGGAAGTGTACCAAAATTGCGATGAATGCGGACGCGGCTCTTGTACTCGTTTTTAAGGATGTTCAACGTACTCTCGATCGAGTCCGTTATCGAGATCTCCTTGTACTGCGCCTCATCGAGCCGTGAAAAATTGCGGAGATCCTCGACGATCTTCTGCGTGCGCTCGACGCCGTCACGCATTTCTTTCATGACGGTGGGAAGTTCCTCGAGGAAGTACTGGAACCGGCTGGCGGCAATAAAAGCGTCGATCTGTTCGAGTTTCCGCCGAAACGAGCGGTGCGGCGGGTCGTCGTAGTGGGAAAAGGACGCGTGAAACTCAAACACGTCGGAGAATCGGTGGAACATTTCATCGATCGTGCTTGCCAGCCGCTCCAGAATCGCCAGATTGGCTTTGACGTACGTAATGGGATTGTTGATCTCGTGCGCTATGCCGGCCACGAGTTGTCCCAGCGAAGCCATCTTTTCGGAATGAATGAGGTGCAGCTGGGTCTCTTTCAACTCCGTCAGCACGCGCTCAAGGGTCTCTTTTTGTTTCACGAGTTCCTTCGTTCGGTGCAGAACCCGTTCCTCCAATTCCTGTGTGCGGCCCTGGACCAAACTGATGCGGAACTGATAGGCCGTATAGCCGCTCAACCCGATGAAGGTTATGACAAAGAGAATGAACCACCAGGTAGCCCAGAAAGGCGTCTGGATCGTAAAGGCGATGGTAAGGGGTTCGGAGCTCCATAAACCGAATCCGTTGCAGGCACGGACCTGGAAAACATAGTGGCCGGCGTCCAGGTTCGTGTAACGGACGCGGTTGTCGTGGCCCGGTCGAGACCATTCGTTCTCGAATCCGAGCAACCGGTAGCTGTAAAGAACATCGCTCTCATCGACGAAGGAAGGCGAGATGAACTCCAGATGAAGGTTGTTCTCCTGATACAGGATCTCGTGAACGGCCTTCAAAGCTGCCGAACCGATCGGACGCACTTCATCGTTCCGGACGGCGGGATTGCTGCGAACGGGCACGAGTCGCATCGTTCTCTCGTTCTTGTCCTCGGACGCAAAGCGCTTGAGATACACGGATGGAATGGGAGGGTTCTTCAGGCGCATATCGGCGGGCATTCGGGTCATGCCGGAGGAGGTGCCGACCCAGATCCTCCGGTCCCGGTCCACCAGCAGTGCGTTGTGGCCGCCGATCTCATTGTCCAGCAACCCGTGCTTTTTTCCGTAGGTGCGGACCACGGTACCCGATATCGGGTCGAACAGATTCAATCCTTTGTTGGAAGCCGCCCATATGAAGCCTGCTTCGTCGGTCACCAGCCCGGTGATCGCGTTGTCGGTCAAACCATGGGCCGAGGTGAAATACCGCAGGTACTTGCCGAAGCCGGAATCGGCCGCGGCCGTCCCCCCGAGCATGTCCGACAGATCGATCCGTGTCAGCGCTGTCTGGCCCGCGACCCATAAATGGCCCTGAAGGTCTTCGGTGATGGCCGCTACGGAATTGTCCGGGAGTCCGTCGTCGTCGGTGAACGACCGAAAGCGATCCGAAGCCTCGTCGTACCATGCGAGACCGCCGCCAATCAGACCCACCCAGATTCGTTGATGGCGGTCTTCATATAGACACCAGGGGTTATGATTGTACAGTCCATCCAGCGCGGTATACCGGCGCATCGTGAAATCGCCGTCGCGGGTAATGACCAGCCGGCCGATTCCCTTGTCCGAACATGCGAACCATACCCGTTCACGAGAATCGACCAGAATATCAGGGATGAAGCCCTCAGCCAAAGGCCCGAGTCGGGACAGGTCGACGGCATAAAAGGCGGCAAGCGGTTTGGAGCGAGAGATCAACTTATGGATGAGCGATTGCGTCGCCGAGGGCAGACCGGGATACAGATTGAAGTAGTTTTTGGAAATTATCAACTGAAGACCCTGGTACGTGCCGAGCCACACGATTCCGCGCGGGTCGACGGTTACGTCCCAGATGTTGGAACTGATCAGGCCATCGGGCGATCGGAAGGTCTGCATGCGACTGCCGTCGTACAGGGAAAGCCCGTTCGTCGTCCCGATGTAGATCCTTCCCAGGGGATCCTCGGCTACCGCGTGAATCGTGTTGGACCCGAGTCCCTCGCTTTCGGAAAAAAGCTGGATGGTTTCAGACGGGAGCTTGATGACACCCTTCGAAAAAGTGCCAAACCACAGATTGCCTTCCCGGTCCTGCGTGACGTGTGTAAACTGGCTCGTTCCAAAACCGTTGTAAGCGTAGTAATTCAGCAAGCTGAGGCCGGTCCCTTCCCTCCGGGCGCGGGTCACGCCGTCTTCGGTGGCGATCCACACGTCTCCGTCGGATTCTTCGACCATGGAACGTACGGAATTGGCCGCAAGGCCGTTTGACGTCGTGTAATTAACGATACGACCGCCCGCAACGACGCTCATCCCCACCGAAGTGCCGACCCACAACGTATGGTCCGAGTCGTAACACAACGACTCGATGCGGTTATTGATGAGTCCGTCGCGGGCCGTAAGCGTACGGACCCGCGCCTGGCGGCCGTCCCACTCGACGATGGCGATCCCGTCCGCCGTTCCGGCGTAGACGAAGCCGCTGTCTCCGCGAACCACGGCATTGATCGCGTCCGACGGAAGGCCGTCCGCCACGGTGAGCGTCCTGAATGTCCGGGAGCGGCGATCGCGAAGCGTGAGACCGCCCCCGGTGGCGTACCACATGTTGCCCGCCTGGTCCAGCACCATCGCCTTGATAGTTCCGCGTCCCACACCGTCCCGGTAGTCAAAATTAACGATGGAATCGTTGGCCGGGTTGAGAAGCGACACACCCTCTTCCGTGCCGATCCAGAGGCCGTGCCGATCCTCGGCCAGACTGCGCACCCGGTTGTTGAGGAGTCCGTGCTCCTTGGTGAAGTTCTCGAACCCCTGTCCATCGAATCGGCTGAGACCGGACGTCGTGCCAAACCACATGAACCCCCTTTGGTCTTGAAAGACGCACAGCACCTGATTCTGCAGCAATCCGTCGGCGGCCGTGTAGTTGCGAGTAAAGAGCCTCTGGGCCCGGAGGGGAAGGACAACGGAAATCATCAGCCACCAGGCGGCGATCGTGACTTCAACCGTGCGGCGTGATGTTTTCATGACCGTGTCTTAGACGCTAACGGCGTGAAGGACAATCATGACGAAGGAAACAAGAGGCACATCGAGGCCTTCGGGCTATACAGACCCGTCGTCCGTGATCGCCCAGAAGATGAGAGAATGCCACCCAGTCCTCCGGATCAAGGACGTTCGTCAGGTCGCGTTCTATGTTTTCCGGATTCGCGTGTGCCGTAAGCCCCAGCCGTCGGCTGAGGCGCATAACATGCGTATCCACGGCAAGTGCCGGGCGGCCGAACGCATTACCCAGCATCACATTGGCCGTCTTTCGGCCGACGCCTGGCAGTTGGAGAAGTTCGTCCATCGTGTCGGGTACCTGCTCATCAAACCGATCGACCAGCATCCGGCAAGCGTCTCGAATGTGACGGGCCTTGTTACGATAAAAACCGGTCGGGCGAATCGCCTCCTCCAGTTCGGCCAGCTTTGCGCCCGCAAGGGCCTCGACCGTCGGGTACCGCCTGAACAGCGCGTCCCCAACTGCGTTCACACGTTCGTCTGTACACTGGGCAGACATGATCGTTTTGACCAGCAGTTGAAAGGGTGCGTCCGAGACGAGGTTGCAGGCCGCTTCGGGGTATGCTGCACGGAGTGCTCGGACAATGCGGCGAAGACGATGCCTGATAGATGCCCCCGTAGCCGTGACGGCACCACTTTCGATGATGGAATTCATCCGGTGAAATATAAGGGCGATAGAAGGTCAGTATCCACGTATTTCTAGTACGCCCGTCAAGCCTCGGCGCTTTTTTCCGGCGGCGGTTCCTTGACGTCTTGCGATAGCACCTCGACCTGGTTGCGGCGGATGATCTCCTCGATGTCGTCTGAGCGGTTCTTCTCGTCGCGGCTGTTGAATTTGACCGAAACCACCTTGGACACACCCGCTTCCTGCATCGTGATGCCGAAGATGTTCGACGCTGCCTCCATGGTTCGCTTGTTGTGGGTGACTACGATGAACTGCGTATCCTGGGAGAAGTCCCGTAGGATCTTGGTGAACTTGTCGATGTTCGTGTCGTCCAGGGGGGCATCCACCTCGTCGAGAATGCAGAACGGGCTGGGTTTGACCAGATAGATCGCAAACAGCAGGGCGATGGCCGTTAGGGTCTTTTCCCCGCCGGAAAGCAAGGCGATGTACTGGATCTTCTTCCCCGTCGGCCGTGCCAGGATGTCAATGGGTGCCTCGAGGGGATCCTGCTCTTCCGCCAGCTGCAGGTTGGCCTCCCCGTCGACGAACAACGACGCAAAGATCTTAATGAAATTCTGGCGGATCTGCTCGAACACATCCATGAACTGCCGCTGGGCGGTCTGGTTGATCGTATCAATCGTTTGCATCAACTGGCCTTCCGCTTCGAGCAGGTCCTGCCGCTGTCGAGTGAGCACGTCCAGGCGTTCTTTCTCGGCCTGGTACTCCGAATACGCTTCCATGTTGACCGGCCCGAGCATCTTGATCTTGCGGCGGAGGTTTTCAATCGCCTCCTGAGCGGCCGTCGCATCGAACCGATCGGTGGGCTGTTCCACCGAGCGTTCCTCTCCGAGCACCTCGTCGACCGGACGCACGTTGGGTTCATCCGATGATGCAGGGGCCGGCGCAGAATCGGTCTCGGCCGGCTCGTCATCGTCCACCGGAATGCCGGCGGCGGCATCCAACGATTCGAAGGCATCACGGGCAAGATCGAAATCGTATTCACGGAGGATTCGTTCGGTGAGGGATCGTACCTCAAACCGAAGATCGTTGTGCTGTTGCTCGAGTGCATGCCGGGAATTGAGTAGGTCCTCGCGCTGCCGCCGCATTTTGCGCAGGTCGGCCTCCAGTTTCGATGCGGCTTCCCGGAATTGGGCCACGTCGGTTTCTTGCGCGTCCCGCTCCCGCTCGATGGACGTGCGGCTTTGGTTGAGTTCCACCAATTCCGTTTCCTTGGCCCGGATATGTTCATCGATGCGCGCGATCTCTTCGACGGCCTGTCGGGATTCCGACTCGTGCTTGTCGGCCGTCTCCTGATACTCCACGATTTGTCTCTCGGAAGACTCGATGGTATGCCGGTGGTTCTTCAGCTCGCCTTCAAGGCGAAGTGCGGCTGACAGGCACTCGTGGACCTGATCCGCCTTTTCTTTGCGGGACTTGTCCTGCTCAATCAGTCGGTGTTCGTGCTGTCGTACCTGGAGTTCGAGGTCCTGGCGCTGCCGTTCCAGGGCGTCGACCTCCGGCGCTATCCTGTTCAGCGTGTTCTGCAGCGACTCGATCTCCGCTCGGGTCTGCTCGATGGTGGACAGATTGCGCGCAACGGTATCCTGAGATCGCTTCTGTTCGTACTCCTGCTGGGAGATCTCCTTCTCCAACTCCATCAGGTCCTGTTCCAACTGCCTCAGGGCAGACTGGCCGGCAGCGAGCTCCGCCTGGTCCGTTTGTACGAGGGTTTCGGCATCGACAATCTGCTTGGACAGACGGACCGTCTGCTCTTCGAGGTGCTGCCGCCGGTCCATCAACCTCCGGAGATTCTCTCGCTGCCCGATGATGCTGTCGGCCGTCCGGGACCGCCCGCCTCCTTTGATCAGGTAATTACCCTTTACGAGTTCGCCGGCGAGTGTGACAAAGCGAAGATGCGGAAGCCGATCGGCCAGCTTCATGGCCGTGGCCAGGTCCTCGACGATCAGTACGTCGCCGAGAAGCCATCGGGCCAGGGCGGAATCCTCGCAGCGTGCTAATTGGAGAGCAGAACCGAGTACCTCGTTGCTCAAGGCACCGGCCGCTTCGACCGCGGGCGTTCCCGTCGCACCCAGGCGGGCGGAATGGACGAAGGTTGCCGAACCGCGCCCCTGTTCGTTGAGCAGGGAGATGGCTTCGCGTACAGCCTCGGGGTTGGAAGCAACCAGATACGAGAAACAGTCGCCGAGTGCGGCTTCCAGGGCCTTCTTGTATCGGTCATCCGAAGACATCAGGTCGGCAACGGTATACTTGAATTCCTGGGACCGACGGTCGAGAAGAAACTGCACGCTTTCCGGAAAACCCTCGTGTGTCTCGATTGCTTTCTGTAAGATGGCCGCGCGGGCATCCAGCGATTTGATGTCGGCCTCCGCCTGGAGTTTTTGGGTGCGCAGGTCCTCCACCTGACGGCGGTGGAGCTCCAGGTCGGCCTGGGTCGAAGCCAATGACTCCTGCAGCCGGCCGATCGAAGCGGCGGACTGTCTCCGGCGCTCCTCATGTTGGTCGAGTGCGTGAAGGGTATCGCCGGTCTGCGATTCGTGCTCCCGGCTCTCCCGGAGAAGATCCTCGACACGCTTTTCGAGATTCTCGATGCTGTTGCGCGTGACCTGATACGAAGAGTGTTTTCGGGCGATATCGTCTATCAATTGAACGGACCGTCGCCGCGTATCGTCCAGCAATTTCCTGTCGGCCTCGATGGTTTCGTCCGCGGAGGCCAGATCCGATCTGCGACGCTCGAGGTCTGCCTCAAGTTCCCGAGAGCGGGCCTCCAGTTCGGAAACGGTGGTTGTCAGCGCGCCGATCTGGACACGGAGGTTCTCGCGCCGTTCGGACAACGTATTCTTTTCGTCGGAATACCGACGGATGAGGTCCAACAGGTACGTCTTCCGTTCCCGGGACACCAGAATGACCTCTTCGACGTCCTTGAGCCGTTTGTCATGTGATTCTAACCGCAACTGGATCTCGCGCAGGGTCTGCTCTCTGGAGATCAGATGGGCCCTGACCTTCTCCGCCTCCGATTCCTTCAACGAAGTCTCGCCTAACATCCGGTCCGCCACGGATTCCAGGTTAGCCAGTTGTTCGGTGAGCGGTGCGATCTGTTCGTTGAGCCGTCCGTACTGGTAAAGGCCCAGCCGTACCTCCTCGCGCTTGAGCTCCGCCATCAGCCGCTGGTAGCGGTTGGCCTTCTGGGTCTGACGCTTGAGCGAGTTCACCTTTTTCTCGATTTCCGTCACAATGTCGTTGACGCGCATCAGGTCCTGCTTGGTCGTTTCCAGCTTGCGGAACGTTTGCCGGCGGCGGATTTTGTACTTCGTGATGCCCGCCGCTTCTTCGAACAGTTTACGACGGTCCTCCGCGTTATCGGACAGAATCTGCTCGACCATTTTCAACTCGATGACGGAGTACGCATCGGCGCCCATGCCGGTGTCCATGAAAAGATCGTTGATGTCTTTGAGCCGGCAGGGCAGACGGTTGAGGTAGTATTCGCTTTCGCCCGAACGGTACAGCCGACGGGTAATGGTGACCTCGGTGTATTCGGTGGGGAGCACGTTCTTCGTGTTGTGGATCGTGAGGCTCACCTCGGCGAGGTTCAGCGGCTTGCGAGATTTGGTCCCGTTAAAAATAACGTTCTCCATCTTCTCGCTGCGGAGCACGCTGGATTTCTGTTCACCTAGTGCCCAGCGGAGAGCGTCCACGATATTGGACTTCCCGCACCCGTTTGGTCCGACAATGTTCGTGATGCCGTCGTCGAAGTGCAGGTCGATTTTCTGGGCGAAAGTCTTGAAGCCGAATATCTCGAGTCTGGATAAGTACATGGATCCTTCCTTACTCCCCGGATGCCAAAAGCGGGCCAATATATTTACAAAAACGCCCCATTGCAACTACTAATGCGCACAGGGTGGCCGTCACTCGACCGCTCCAGGCTGCTTGATACCAAACCGCGAGATCAACCACAGCAGCAGACCCGTTCCGGCCAATACCACACCGATCCACAGCACCTCGAAGAAGTAGTCTAGCGCGAACACGCGGACGAGATTGCTCAGGAAGCCGAGCGCCGCGGATTGGACGCTGCCGTCTGTAAGCCGCGGTGCGGAAGAAGGAGGTCCCTGAGAGAAATAGGCCACGGCGGGGCCCGCTATCGAGGACAACATGGCGCCGCTCCACAACAAGGCGAAGCTTAAACGACGAAGCAAGCGCGGGCGGTCGTCGAGATTCACTGCAGCCATGCCTGCAAGAGAGAGAAGTAAAAGCAGATAGCCTGCAAGGGTAAAGCTGCCTGCGTACCGATCCGCGCTGTGCAGGTCCAGCGAGCCTTCGACACGCAGTCCATTCGATGTGATCTTCCTGATATCCATCGTATCCGGGAGCGCGGAAAGCCACGAGGCCAGCGGCTTGCGCAGGCGATCCATCAGCTTTTTCTCCAGCGGGCCCGGCGGGCGGCAGTGGGGAACCAGGTCCTCCATTCGAGTCAATCGATCCGACGATGCCAGAAGGGGAGCCATTCGCGTCGCGTCACGCTTATCGCAGGGCGGCAGAGACGCCAACTTGTCGGAGGCCAGCGCCATGAGATTCTCCAGGACCAACTCTTTTCGGTCGCTAACCACCCATCCGACGACTGAGCCCTTCATTCTAACGCTCGGATCCTCAAGTAGCCAACAATGCGAGAGGCGGAGCTGATTGAGAAACCAGTCTTCGGGGAACGACCGGACCAACACACTTCGAATGTCGTCGGTAGAGAATGCCAGCGGGGTTCGAGAGAAGCTCCTGGCCGACTCCAGACGGCTTAGCGTATCTGCCAGCAGGTCGGCGAGGCGATCGTAGGTGCGGCTCTCCCGGACGATCTGCACAAGATGGTCCGTGTCAAGGAGTCCATTGAGCAGCCTCTCGGAGGGGATGACGGAAGCGGAGAGAGCAATGAAGAGAAAACTGAGAAGATGCGACAGGAACGTCTTCACACGAACCTCGGGACGCGGCCTATCGACCCTGGAAATTCGGATAGGTCAGTTGAAAACGGCGTTGGTAGTACCAACGTGTTGTAAAAAAGAACAAAACGACCGTAATCAGGAAGCCGGGGTGGTACACCCCGACCGCCAGGGCGAAAAACAAGAGGCCGAATTTGATGGTCAGTATCGCGGAACGAGTCTCCGGCATGGTGAGGGTCCGGACATAAAAGGGTATGGTGAGAACCGCGGGGACGAGGATCAACGGATCTCGATGGACAACGCCAGCGGCCACAGCCAGCCCGTGACACACGGCCGCACAGTACGTCGTCGTACGCGCACCGTAAGCAACGCAAACGGTGTTCTTTCGTGTATTCTGGTCGCCGTGCGCATCGGGGATTGTCGTTAGAAAATAGAGGCCGGTATTGAACAAAACATACGGAAGGGAGGCGGCCAGAAAACCGCCCACACGGGTATCGGCGAGAAACCAGCCGTAAGCAAAAGCTGAAAGGCCCATCAACGCATTGGCTGCCACGCTCCCGAACACACGGTCCTTCAACGCAAGCGGTGGAATATTGTAGACGACGGTGAACAGAGCAATGGCCGGGAGGTAGATCAGGAACACTTCGCGTGAGACGGGCCAGGTCAGCACCAGGGCGAGTGTGAAGAGGACCGCAGCTTCTGCATACGCGGTTTTCCGAGTGATGAATCCCTGCGAGAGAAAGAAAAGCTTGTTATTGAGGCGATCGGTGTCCGCATCGCGGACCTGGTTGACAAGGAAACCGCCTCCCATGACCATGGCGGAGGTCAGGCAGATCAGGACGAGCGGGAGATCGACCGGCCCCGTGACGGAGTCGAGCAGATTCATGCGTTGATGAGCGACCAGGTTTCCGGCCAGCGTCGTGCTCCAACCGGGAAAGAAAAGGATCGGGCGCAGTACAAAGAAATAATCGAGGTAACGGGGCAAATTCATGGCGGTTCGGTCGGAAATGTGGGCCCAATATAGACAATAAAGCCTGGACACACAAGCGGCGGGGAAGTACAAGAAAAAATCCCGGACCTGGGGCCCGGGATTTTTCGTAAGATCGTATCAATAGGCTATAGACTATTCTCCTTGTTATCGTCGATCGAAACTCCTGCTGCCGCCAACACTTTTCTTCTCCTGTGGCCGTGCGTCGTTGACCACCAACGGGCGATCCATATAGGAGTAGTTGTTGAACATTTCCTTGGCCTTGTCAGCCTCTTCGGTCGAGCCCATTTCGACGAACGCAAAGCCCTTGGACCGGCCCGAGAGCTTGTCGACGATGATCTTGGCAGAGGTGACGGTGCCAGCCTGGCTAAACAGTTCAGTCAGGCTCTCCTCGTTGGCTTTGTAGGACAAATTGCCAACATAGAGTTTGTTCGTAACCATACAGAAGACTCCTTGAAAGGGTTGAACATGGGACGTAAATGACAAAAACCTCAAAGCGCCCATACACTTTGAGACTCGAAAACGACGACGTCTAACTCAAATGACTATGGATTGGGATAGGGTTGAACGGAAAGTCGTTAACTCCGCAAACTCAACGTGAGCCGACCAACAAGTTTAACAAATAACACTTCAGACAACACACTATCTGAACCAAAAGAAATATACGGGCCGCCTCAAGGCAAGTCAAGCAATTATTTCTTGTTGTAATCGCGGACTCCGTTCTGGTGCAGATACCCTGGCGAGTAGAAAAAGAAATTCCTGACAATATCTTTACAAGGCATCTGTTGACAAACAAACAGCTGGTTACGCTGGTCATGCCAGGTTACAATTGACAATGAACGAGTGGCTGCCTATATTGTTGCAGTTCTCGTGAGGTTGCAGGCGAGAGTAATTCAGTGGTAGCATGCCAGTCCCGATGTGTCGGGACTGGACGTCGCGGGCGAAGAGGAAGTAACAGCAAGACCCGGGACGCGCCGGTTAGAATATGAGGCGAGAGTAATTCAGTGGTAGAATGCCAGCTTCCCAAGCTGGACGTCGCGGGTTCGAGTCCCGTCTCTCGCTCCAACTTCGTCACAGCGTGTGAATGTCCCTCCCCGCGATTCCCCGAACATATGCATTTCTACTGCTGGCCTTGATCTTTATCGCTTGTGCGGGTCCACTGACACTGGAAAAACGCAGAGAGAAGGCCGCCTCGATGACCGCTCGTGCTATGGAACAATTCGCTGCCGGTAAGTGGAGGGACGCCGTCCGCTCGGCACGCCACGCCATAAGCATGGACTCTTCGTACCTCCCAGCCTATGAAACGGCCGGATGGATTCTGACCGCTTCGGAAGAATACGACAAAGGTGAGGAAGTGATGGTTGCGGCCACGGCACGAGGCTTGATATCCGCGAAACTACTACTTTCTCTCGGCGAAGCTGAATTCGGCCAGAACAAGTACAACGAGGCCATCGG
>JBBIJR010000083.1:0-8088 GCA_037445875.1 Bacteroidota bacterium
TGACAGCGCGTTGTCGAGCAGAAGCGTATCGGAATTGAGAAGAAAGATGAACTCGCCGTCCGCTTCACGGATACCGACGTTGTTCGCCGGTCCAAAGCCGATATTCCTCGGTTGTTCCAACAGACGGACCCCCGGAAACCGTTCGCGGATCGCTTCGGGAGAACCGTCCGTCGAAGCGTTGTCCACGACGAAGATTTCGAAGTCGAGGCCGGTCGTGTGTCGGTAAACGGAATCAATGCACGGAAGCGTGAGGTCGCGGGTGTTGTAACTGACGATGATGACGGAGACATCCATATCGTGCGGCGCCGAACGCCGCGGGCAATATGGACACCGTGCCGAAGAATTGCAAGGTCAAAATCGGGGAGTGCAGCGCGGGAGGTCGAGATTTCCCGATTCACGAAAGACCTGGGTGGTTCGGTCTCCAACCTCAAGATCCCACCAGCACCTCATGGATCCTCCGCATTGCCTCCGCAACACGGTCCGGCGGCTCTCCGGTGAAACACAGCCGCACGTACGTAGCAAAGTCGCGCCCGAAATCCTCGCCCGGCGCGACGGACACGCCGCGCTCGAGCAGTGTTTCAACCACCTCCCAGAATGTTCGTCCGCTGAGATACGGGGAGAGATCAAAGAAAACAAAACACGTGCCCTCCGGTGAGAAGACGGGAAGCTGCAATTCCTTGATCGCCAGGTCGCGCATACGCTGGTACTCCTCCCGCACGCCCTTCATCCACCGCTGCCTTGTTTCCACCGGTGCGATCATCATCTGCTGAGCCATCGTGCCCGCTCCGTACAGTTCGTGGACCATCGCTTTGTTCACCTGCTGCAGGACGTCGGGCGGCGCCGCCAGATAACCCAGCCGGAGCCCGGCGAACATAAAGACCTTGGAGAATGTGAACACACTGAGCGTCCGCTCCGCCATTCCGGGAAGCGTGGCGATGCTGATATGCTCCCGTTCGTCGAACGTCAACGCGTCGTAGGCTTCGTCCGAGATGACCCACAGGTCGTACCGCGCCGCGAAATCGGCGATCTGGCGGAACTGCGCCATGTCGAGCACCTTGCCGGAAGGATTGTTCGGAGAGTTCAGATAGAGCGCAGCGGTCCGCTCGGTCACGAACCGCTCCAGATACGACGCGATATCGAAATCCGGCTGCTCGAACAGCGTCACGTACAGCGGCACTTCCACGACGGTCGCGCCGGCCATACGGACCATGCCCGGATAGAACGGCCAGCACGGCGTCAGAACGATGACCTCCTCTCCGGCATCGATCAGTCCCATGGTGGACGCACTCAGCGCATTGGTCGCGCCGCTCGTAACGAGGATGTGGTCGCGCGTGACGTCCAGGCCGTTGTCGGCGGCCACCTTGGCCGCGAGCGCTTTCCGCAGCGCGTCGATGCCGAATGTGTGGCAGTAACGATTGTAATCCGGGAATCGTTCCTTGAACTCGTTCGCAAGAGGCAGAGGATACACGGGCTGTTGATACGTGTCGCCGATGTGCAGCTTGAGCATGTCTTTCCCGTGGGTCTTGAAGTGGTCTCGGAAGCATTCATAGACGGAACCGGGCATGAACTCGGAGCGGGTGGAGAAGCGGGGGAACTTGGGCATGAAGTCTCCGTGCGTTGTTGGCGACACAGTATAGGCGCGAACGCGGATGAATGCAAGACACCGTTTCCGAACCGTTTCCGTTCAAGCTTGTTCGCATTTGTTGCGATCACCGGAGAAACATGACAAGAGTCATTTTCTTGAGGCAGGCGAAGGTCAGGATTATCGTGTACAATCTTCTTGGCCAACGTGTGCGGACGTTGGTGGACGAAATCCAAGAAGCCGGATATCGTTTTGTCGTCTGGGACGGGAAGAATGATCTCGGTGACGAGGTTGCTTCCGGGATGTACATCTTCCAGTTTACCGCGCCGAAGTTCGTCAAGGCCCGGAAGATGATCCTTGCGAAGTGACACGGCGCGAATGGCGTTTCTGGAAAGAGGAATCCTCCCGATTCCTCTTTTTTTTCGCCTCTCGAATGCAGATATTCCCGTCGCGAACCGAACCTGCAACCGCGGAAACGGAGCCAATGACGTGCACATCCTCGACAAGATCTTCAAACCGCAGTCCATCGCCATCATCGGCGCCTCGCGGAAAAAACTGACCATCGGACGCGAGATCATCCACAACCTCATCATCAACGATTTCGTCGGACCGGTCTATCCGGTCAACCCCAACGCCGATTCGATCCACAGCCTGAAATGCTATCCCTCGGTGACCGCCATCCCCGGCGAGGTGGACCTGGCCATCATCACGGTGCCCAAGCAGTTCGTGCTCGAAGTCGTGGAGGAATGCGGCAAGAAAGGCATCAAGGGCCTCGTTGTCATTACGGCGGGGTTTCGCGAAGTGGGCGACGAAGGGTTGAAACTCGAACAGAAGTTGCTGGAGAAGATCAAAGCATACGGTATGCGGATGATCGGACCCAATTGCATGGGCGTGATCAATTCGGACGAGGCGGTGTGTATGAACGCCACCTTTGCGCCGACGCAGCCGATCCGGGGACGGGTGTCGTTCATCAGCCAGAGCGGCGCGCTGGGTGTGGCCATTCTCGAGCACGCGGCCGCCCTCGACCTCGGCATCGCGATGTTCGCCAGCATCGGCAACAAGGCCAACGTCTCCGGCAACGACCTGCTCGAATACTGGCGCGACGATACGCAGACGCGCGTCATCCTGATGTACCTCGAGAGCTTCGGCAATCCGAGGCGGTTCATCGAGATCGCTCGCAGCATCACGCGCTTCAAACCGATGATCACCGTGAAATCCGGCCGCACGCAGCAGGGGGCGATGGCGGCGTCGTCCCACACGGGCGCGCTCGCCGGCACGGACGTGATCGTGGACGCCATGCTTCAGCAAGCCGGCGTGATTCGTGTGGAATCGATCGAGCAGCTCTTCGACCTGGCCATGGCGTTCGACAAACAACCCATCCCGCAGGGCGACCGCGTTGCCATCCTCTCCAACGCGGGCGGGCCCGCGATCATGGCCACCGACGCGCTTGTATCGCAGGGGCTGCGGCTCGCGGAACTGACCGCGAAAACGAAAGAGGAACTTCGCAAGATCCTGCCGGCCGAGGCGAGCGTGAACAACCCCGTCGACACTACCGCCGGCGGCAACGCGGAGGTGTATGGCAAGGCCTTGCACCGTATCGTCGCCGATCCCAACGTGGACAGCATTATCGCGATCTTCGTGCCCCCGATCACGGTGCACACGCGCGACGTTGCACGGGAGATCGAGTCGGCCAACCGGCAGTATCCGGAAAAGACGATGCTGTGCTGCTTCATGAGCCAGGACAAGGAAAGCATTGCCAATATGCGCCAGCGCGGCGTGCCGGTGTATATCTTTCCGGAGTCGGCGGCGCGCGCCCTCAGCGCGATGAACGAGCACCGAAAGTGGCGCCTGAAACAGGAAGGCAGCGTACGTACGTTCGACGTTGACCGGAAGGAAGTGAACTCCGTCGTCGAGCAGGCCTACGCCGCCGGACGGTCGTTCCTGCTGCCGTCGGAGGTATTCAGCATTCTCCAGGCGTACGGATTCCGCGCGGCCGGCAGCACGATCGTGCAAAAGGAGGACGAGGCGGTGAAATTCGCAAGCTCGCTTGACCGCCCCGTTGTGCTGAAGGTCGTGTCGTCGGCCATCGTGCACAAATCGGACATCGGCGGCGTGCAGGTGGACCTGCGGTCGGAGGAAGACGTACGCACCGGGTACCGCCGGATCATGGAGAACCTCAAGAGCCGGAACCTGCAGGACAAGATCGAGGGGATCCTGGTGCAGGAGATGGTGCGCGGCGGTAAGGAGATCGTGCTGGGCATGAGCCGCGACCGCTCGTTCGGGCCGGTGATCATGGCCGGACTGGGCGGGATCTACGTCGAGGTGTTGAAGGACGTGAACTTCAAGATCGCGCCGCTCACCGACCTCGATGCGCGCGAGATGATCGAATCGCTCCGCAGTTATCCGCTGCTCAAAGGCGTGCGCGGCGAGAAGGAAGTGCACCTCCCGACGATCGTCGAGTATCTGCAGAGGTTGTCGCAGCTCGTGACCGAAGTGGAAACCATCGCCGAGATCGATATGAACCCGATCATGGTGTTCGAATCCGCCGCCGAGTGCAAGGTGGTGGATGCGCGGATCAGGCTGGTGGAACGGACATAGACGCAAGACGCGTGCTTGCAGGATGAAAGAGCAGCTTCCAGGTTAGCCATGGATCTCGATACTCAAGTCCGCCTCGCAGCATTTGGCTGGCTGAGCGACCGTGCCACCATAGTGGGCGATGTGCTGTCACGAGATATGCTGGAAACAGGATTCCCGTTTCAAGGGCAGAGAATGCCGCTCGTGTCCCCTCAAGGCATTTTCAAACCAAAGATCCTCGAGATACCCCTATCCATAACAACAACGCCTGAAGGTCCTTACGACGATAGCTTTGACAAGGATGATTTCTTGCTTTACAGGTACAGGGGAACGGATCCTGACCACAGGGACAACGTGGGTCTGAGGTTGGCTTTCAATCGGCGTCGCCCGCTCATATACTTTCACGGCGTGACGCGAGGCAGGTACCTGGCGGTTTGGCCCGTATACGTGATCAGTGACGACCCGGCCGCTCTATGCTTCAAGATTGCGGTCGATGAATTTCAAAACCTTTTGAGCGACGACCAACCGGCCGTGATCGCCGAGAATTCGGACAGCAGGAGAGCTTATTTGACTTCCATCGTGAGAGTGAGATTACACCAGAGAAGCTTCCCCGAAAGAGTGTTGGATGCCTATCATTCTCAATGTTCATTCTGCCGTTTGAGACATCGAGAGCTGCTTGATGCGGCGCACATTGTTCCTGATTCAGAACGTGATAGCAAACCGATCGTGGAGAACGGTATCTCCCTTTGCAAACTTCACCATGCCGCTTTTGACGGTTTGTTTCTCGCCGTTTCACCTGACTACCGAATAGTCGTACGCGAAGACATCCTCGAGGAAGAGGACGGGCCTGGACTGCAGCACGGTTTGAAGGATTTGCACGGCTTGACGATCATGCTACCTCATAGAAAGGAATTCTGGCCCAAGAGGGAATTCCTGGAATGGCGATTCGATAGATTCAGCAAGGCAGCATCGTGAGTTGCATGCTGACGGATGCTGAACGCACGAGTCAGGCTGGAGGAGCAGACATAGGCGCGAGACGCGCGTGCTCAAAGCACGCCGTGCGATGACCGGGTTCCACTTCTTCGAACGGGGGCCGCTCACGCCGGCAGCGATCGATCGCATAAGCGCAGCGGGGATGGAAATAACACCCACCGGGGGGCCTGGTCAGATCGGGAATCTGTCCCGGCAGGGTGCGAAGGGCGCCGCCCGGTTCGATTCGCGGGATCGATTGTAACAGGCCCAAAGTATAGGGATGCCGCGGGGCTTTCAAAATCTGACGGACACTTCCCACTTCCACGATCCGTGAGGCGTACATCACCGCCACGCGCTCCGCCACCGCTCCCACCACGCCGAAATCGTGCGTGATCAACAACACGCTCAAGCGGCGTTTCTCCTGCTGCCGCCGTATCAATTCGAGGATCTGCGCTTCGACGGTCACATCCAGCGCCGAGGTGGGTTCGTCGGCGATCAGTAGTTCGGGATTGCACGCGAGCGCCATGGCGAGGTGGATACGCTGTTTCATCCCTCCCGAAAGTTGATGAGGATAACTGCGGTAGAGGTCCTGCACATCGGGCAGTCCGACTTCCTGCATGAGTTCCAGCGCACGCCCTCGTGCCGCTGTGGCGTTCAGGCGCTCGTGCCACACGAGTACCTCGCCGATTTGATCGCCGCAGCGGATCACCGGATTCAGCGCCGCCCCCGGTTCCTGAAACACCATGGCGATCTGTTTTCCGCGAACCTGCTGCCATTCCCGGGGGGGCAGGGTCCGCAGGTCGCGACCTTTGAACAGGATTCGGCCTGAAACGATTCGAAGGTCCTGTTCTGCGAGGAGATTGAGCAGCGCCAGGGCCGTGACCGTTTTGCCCGAACCGGACTCGCCAACGAGCGCGAGGATTTCGCCCTTGCGGATCTCGAGGGTCAGTCCGTCAACGACCCGCGTCCCGCTGTTGCGTCCCAGACCGACTTCCAGGTCTTCGATGCGAAGTAGAGGTTCGCTTTCCATTGACAGCAAAGTAATGGAAAAAGGAAAAAGGAACAATTGTATTGTAAGTTCTCTGCAATTCATGAATGATTCTCCCGCTGTGTCCTTGGTCCCGTGAGGGCCGTCGCTCGCAAAGTCTCGCCCACTTTCTCCTTGAATAAACTCCCAAATGCCCGTACATTCGCAGCGAACTTTCATCCTCACCAAACGCACGAGACGGAGTGTCAAGCATGGCGAGACGGCTGCGAAAGAAAACGGCGCGAAAGAGTACAGGGAAGAAAAGTCGCACAGGGAAACGCACCAAGAGAGCCGTCCGCCGGCGCGCAAAGCCTACGAAGAAGCCTGTCCGGGCGAGGAAAACCGCAAAGGGCCGAGAACCCTCCGGTCGTCGTGTCCGCAGAGCCCTCGCCACGGCTAATCCCAACATATTCCGCGAATACGATATCCGCGGTGTGGTCACGGAAGATATGCCTGCTCCCGTGGTCGAACTGATCGGCAGAGCGTACGGAACGTACATGGTCAAGCACGGCGCCCGCACCGTCACCGTCGGCCGCGACGTCCGGACCACGTCCCTCAGCCTCAAGAACGCGCTCGTGGCCGGCATGAAATCCACAGGCCTCGAGATCATCGACATCGGAGAGGTGCCCACACCGGTTCTTTATTACTCGATCGTTCATTTTCAGACCGACGGCGGCATCATGGTCACGGGCAGCCACAATCCTCGTGAGTATAACGGGTTTAAGATGTGCCTCGGCCTCGCGCCCATCTACGGCGCCGAGATCCAGAAGCTGGGCCGTATGGTGGAGAGCCGTCGGTTTGTATCGGGCAGAGGCTCCGTCCGGAAGGAGAAGATCCTCGACGACTACATGCAGATGATCACGGAAAAGATCAATCTGGAAAAGCCCTTCAACATCGTGATCGACGCCGGCAACGGCACCGCAGGCCGCATCGCCCCGGAGATCTTCCGGCGGCTGGGCTGCACGGTGACGGAATTGTACTGCGAACCGGACGGCACGTTTCCGAATCACCTGCCCGATCCGACCAAACTCGAATACATCGAGGATTTGCGGCGCCTCGTGATTGAAAAGAAGGCGGACATCGGCCTGGGGTTCGACGGCGATGCGGACCGGGTCGGCGCCATCGATGAACGCGGCCGCGTGGTCTGGGCGGACAAACTCCTGGCCCTCTTCGCCCGGGAGATCAACCGCCGCCAGCCGGGTTCCCAGATCCTGTTCGATGTGAAATGTTCCCAGGCGCTGATCGAAGATATTGAGGCGCACGGCGGGAAGCCGGTGATGTGGAAAACCGGCCACTCGCTCCTCAAGGCGAAGATGAAGGAACTGCACAATCCGATCGCCGGCGAAATGAGCGGCCACATATTCTTTGCGGACGATTTCTTCGGCTACGACGATGCGATCTATGTGGCCTGCCGGCTCGTGCAACTCTTGTCCCGGTTGCCGCAGTCGCTGGCGGAGCTGGCCGATAGCATCCCTCATTTCTACTCCACTCCGGAGATCCGGGTCGACACGACCGAAGAGGACAAGTTCCGCATCGTGGACGAGGTCCGCGAGTACTTCCGGTCCCGCCGTTCGATCATCGATGTGGATGGCGTCCGCGTTTTGTACGGCGACGGATGGGGCCTCGTACGGGCCTCCAATACCCAGCCCGTCCTCGTCGTACGGTTCGAGGCGAAAAACGAAGACCGGCTGCACGAGATCATGAACGAAATCGTCTCGAAGCTTCGCGAATATCCGTCGGTAAGGATAAACGAAAAAGATCTGCAAATTCACTGAACCCCGAAATTGACAACTGAAAGCCGATATGAAAACTATCCAAGGCGTGTACCGCAACGGCAAGATCGAGCCGCTGGAGGAGTTCAAAGCGGAAAACAACGCAAGGCTCCTGATCGTGGTGACCGACGAAAAGGTGTCCGAGGACGTGGCCCCCAATG
>JBBIJR010000083.1:8109-13943 GCA_037445875.1 Bacteroidota bacterium
GTGCTCGAAAAGGTCCGCCGCCGTTCGCACGCGGAGGTGAGCACCGAACAACAGGTGAGCTCCCGCGAGAAACTCAAACAGATCGCCACTTCGATCGGCTCCAAACTTCCGCAAGCGTCCGTGGACGAGGCCATGAAGAGCCTCAGGAGATCCGCCGATGATCATGATTGACACCGACGTATTCCTGTTGGACAATTTCTATACGTCGGACAGCCGGTACGAACAGAACAGCCTCTTTCTCCACCGCGTGCAGAGCGTCAAGAACTACACGACGATTTTCAACCTCCTCGAGGTATGCAGCCTCATCGCCCCGCATTGCTCGGAAAAGGAACTGCTGGGTTTTTTCGAGAACTTCGACCGTACCTACAACGTGGAAATCCTGTACCCGCGGACCTACGACCTTTCCGCGGACTATTTTCTCGATCACTTCTTCGGTGAAGTGCTGCAGACAACCCAGTACTCGGGCAACCTGATGGACGGGCTCATCTTCACCGTTCTCAAACAGACGAACATACGGCTTTTCATATCCTGGAGCGCCGCGCGATACAAGGAAAGCGCCCTTACGCGTCTCGGTAAGATCGAGTTCATGCGTCCCGACGACTACATGAAGTTCTACAAGAGCATTGAAAAGAAATAGCCCCCTGGGGAAACTGATCCCCATCCACTCCCTTTTCCCCTCCAATGCCTATGAAGCCGATCGTTGAATGTGTGCCCAATTTCAGTGAAGGCCGCGATGCCGGTGTAATCCGCGCCATCACAAACGCCATCGAAGAAACCGCCGGCGTCCGCCTGCTGAATGTGGAGCCCGACCGCGATTATAATCGGGTGGTCGTTACGTTTGCGGGCGACCCCGATGCGACCGTTGAAGCTGCTCTGGCCGCCACTTCCGTCGCCTGCGAGCGGATCGACATGCGCAAACACTCCGGCGAGCATCCCCGTATGGGAGCCACCGACGTGGTGCCCTTCGTTCCCGTAAGCAACATATCCATGGAAGAATGCGTAAAACTGGCTAACCGCTTTGGTGAACAGGCTGCGGCGAGATTTAGCTTGCCCATCTATTTATATGCCCAGGCCGCCCGGCGGGCCGAACGAAAGAAGCTCCCCGACATACGGAAAGGCGAATACGAGGCGCTGCGGGAAAAACTGCAGGATCCTCTGTGGACGCCCGACTTCGGACCGGGCGAATACACGGATCGTGTCGCTCGATCGGGAGCCACGGCCACGGGCGCAAGGTTCTTCCTGATTGCGTACAACGTGAACCTTGCAGCACCGGATGTGGAAGTGGCGGACGAGATCGCGTTTCGCGTGCGAGAGAGCGGACGCCCGAAAAGGGATGAAAGCGGGCAGATCGTGAAGGACGACAAAGGCAAGACGGTCCGGATACCAGGCTACCTCCGCGAAACCCAGGCCAAAGGAATTCTTCTGGAAGCGCACCATATTACTCAGGTTTCGATGAACCTCCTGAATTACCTGATCACCGGACTCCACACGGCCTTCGAGGCATGTCAGAAGGAGGCGGAGAGTCTGGGAACGAAAGTGACCGGCAGCGAGATCGTGGGTCTCGTTCCGCAGGATGCCCTCGCGATGGCCGGCCGTCATTTTGCGGAAAAATACAAGCTGGTCGCCGCCACGGAAGAGGAGTTCGTAGCGATTGCCATTGAACGCCTGGGGCTGAGCCAGCTCGCGCCGTTCGAACCGAAGAAGAAGATCATCGAGAACATGCTCTGAAAGACCTTTGATGAGGGACCACCGTCTTCTGTGGCGGGTATGTCTGGTGGCATGCGTTCTGGGAGGCGCGGTCAACGGATGCGGTCTCTTCGATTCCGATCAGGAAACCCGTTACGCCGACCGCATCTGGCTTCCATCAGGCTACAACCGCGATTATAACTACCAGTGGCCATTGATCCTGTTTTTGCACGGAGGTGGCGGGCCCTTCGACGTGCCGCCCGTCGAGTCGTACGCGCGGCGCACGCCGGGGTTTGGCTTTATCGTTTCGAGCCCGGAATCGGATGGAACATGGGCAAAGGGACCGCTGGACGCTCACCTGAAGCACATTCAGGATGTGTATCGAATCGATCCGGATCGCATCTACGTGACGGGTCTCAGCCGCGGAGGGACCGCCACGTGGGGAATGGCCATTGACTATCCGTACCGATTTGCCGCCATCGCTCCGGTCTGCGGTGCCTCGAGCCCGGAGTACGCCTGCGAGATCAGCCACCTTCCCGTTTGGATATTCCATAATCGGCGCGACCCGGTCATGCCGTTCGAGTGGTCCGAATGGATGGCACAGGCGCTGGAAGCGTGCGGCGGAAACGTCCGAACCACCTTTCCCGATGTGGCCTCCCACGACGCCTGGACCGAAGCATACAACAATCCTGAATTATACTCCTGGTTTCTCAGCTACACGCGAACGGAAGAACCTTGAACGTCTGATCCCGCTGCTTCCCGCGCCTTTCGCTCGTCCACGAGAGCGAGCAACAGAAGTCCTGCCGCAAAAAAAACGATCAACGATACGATGGATGCCCGGGACGACCCCGAAACGTGCCGGATCACTCCGAACAGCAGCGGACCGCCGATGGCCGAGAATTTAGTGAAGACGGAATAGAAGCCGTAAAACTCCGCCGAAGCCCCCGCCGGAATCATGGAGCCGTAGAATGACCGGCTCAGCGATTGCGATCCCCCCAGGACGATGCCAACGAGTACCCCAAGTAGCATGTACTCGAGGGCCGACGTCATGAAATACGCGTACACCACGATCGCGGACCAAACGACGAGCGTAATCATGATCGCTCTCCTGGCCCCGATCCGTTCGGCAAGCTTCCCGAATCCCAGGGCGCCGCCCATGGCCACCAGTTGGATGACGAACAGTGTGATCATGAGAACGTCCGTCGGGAGATTCAGTTCCTCCTTGCCGTAGATCGTGGCCATGACGATCACGGTCTGGATGCCCTCGTTGTAGAGCATGAAGCCGACGAGAAAAACGGCCAGGTGGCGCAGCTGCGAGACGCGGCGGGTGGTGTCAAGGGTGCGGCGCAGGCCGATGTGCGTCAGGGCCAGCACCCGCGGCCATGCCCGGTAACGCTCCGGCAGCACCGACGGAGCGGTGACTTCCCGCAGATGCACCCACGTGAACACCGAGAACCCAGCCCACCAGAGCCCGGAGAATGCGAGCACGATTCGCACCGCCGCCGTCTGCGTCAGACCGAACCACTCGTGCTGAATCATCAAGAGAAGCGACAGGAGGAACTGGATATCGCCGCCAATATAACCGTACGCGTATCCCTTGCCGGACACCCAGTCCATCCGGGAGGCGGGTACCAGGTGGGGTAAAAAGGCATCGTAGAAGATGTTGGCTCCGACGAAACCGATCTGTGAAACGACCACCAGCATCATCGTCATGCCCACGTCGCCCGAACCGCAAAAATACAGCGACGTAGCGGCCAGGCTGCCCGTGTAACAGAAAACCACCAGGAACTTCTTTTTCGCCGCACTGAAGTCGGCAATGGCCCCGAGAACGGGCGCGCTCAAAAAGACCAGCGCGGCGGCGGCGCTGATGGCAAATCCCCACAGCGAGGTGGCGCTGTACACCTGCCCGCCGATGGCATGACCCTCCGGTGGTACGATCACACCGGAAAAATACACGGGCAGAACGGCCGTTATGACCGTCAGGATATAGGCCGAGTTGGCCCAATCGTACATGCACCAGCCGAAAATCGCCCGGCCCGATGCCTCCAAGTCCTTCTCCTTTGCCATGTATCTCCTCCCATGGACGTGGTTCGACGCCAAACTGCAACCCGCGCGCGTGTTACCGGGTCTAATATAGAAAACCGGGCGAATTCAATTGTAATTTAATTGAAACAATTTGCTAAATTATCCGAATACAACAGTGTTTTAATAGAATCCCATGAGGAGATACTCAATGTTGCGTAAGTGGTTGTGGAGCGCCGTCCTTGGGACGCTGGGAATGACAGGTCCCATGACGGCCCAGGAGAAGAGGGTCCTCGACATCACCGAGGCCCTCCAGATCGCCATGAAGAACAATATAGAAGTAATCACCGCGCGAAATCAGTACAATTCCGCCGTCGCCAATGTTCTGCCGCAGACATGGGGAAACAATCTGCCCACCGTGGATCTCAACGCAACGTACAGCCGGGCCGATGAGAAATCTACCATATACACCAACAGCGGGACCAAGGAGAGTGCCAACAGCTACCGTTACTCGATCAATGCGGACTATGTGGTTTTCGACGGCTTCAAGAAGTACGGCGACATGGCCCAGGCCCGTCTGGACCGAAGCTCGGCGCAGTTTGATTTTGACAATACCCGTCAAAGCGTTGTTCTGAAGGTCTACGAAGCCTATGTCAACGTGCTGAAGAACCGCCAGCTGCTGCGCATAGGTGAAGAGAATCTGAAGCGCAGCGAGGAGCAGTTGAAGCGGCTGGAGGAACGCAACCGGCTCGGTGCCCAGATCCTTTCCGACGTCTACAAGCAAAAGGTCCAGGTGGGAACGGACAAACTGGCGCTGAACAGGGCAAAGAACAACCTGAATACGTCGAAAGCGAGTTTGAACAGCCTCATCGGTCTCGACGTCAACACGGACATCGAGTTGAAAGAGCTGAACGTGGAAATCGGCACGGAATCGAAAGAGTACGATTTTGAATCGGCGTTTTCCGACGCACTCCAGAACCGCAGAGACTATCAGTCGTCCATTAAGAAACTGGAAAGCGCCCGGAGCGCCCTCCGCAGTGCGAGGGGCGGTTACTGGCCGACGGTCAGCGCCTTCGCGACGTATTCCTGGCAGGACGCTTTTGCCCCGTGGAGCGCCGACGAGTATCGTCAGAACGATCGCTTCAACATTGGACTGAATTTCACGATGCCGCTGTTCAACGGCTTCCGGACGGGCGCGGCGGTCATTCAAGCGGATCAAAGCGTCCAGACGGCCCGTAGCAACGTGGAGAATACGAAACGTCTGGTGGCTTTGGATGTCAAAGTGGCCCTGCTGAACCTGCAAACCGCCCTCGAAAACGTCCGGCTGTCGGAGGAAAACGTGAAATCGGCCAAAGAGGACCTGCGCCTCGCCACGGAGCGTTACAACGTGGGGGCCGGCACGATCCTCGATCAGATCACGGCCAACACGAGCTATGCCACGGCGGAGGCCAACCTGATCCAGGCGACGTACGATTTGCAGCTGGCCCGCCAGCAGTACTTGCTGGCCATCGGTAAAGCAGATGTGGAATAGCACACAGTCATAAGAAACACCCGCGGAGACCCCACCATGTCCAGAAAGAAGAAGATCCTCATCGGGGCGGGCCTGGCCGTGATCATTACGGCCATCGTCGTGCTCAATCTCGGTAATCGGAAGGAAGAAGGCGTCGAAGTCCAGACGGAAAAGGTCCGCCGGGGCGATGTCGTCAAGACCGTCACGGCTTCCGGAAAGATCCAGCCGGTGACGGACGTCAAGATCAGCTCCAACGTGAGCGCCCGGATCACCGGTCTCTACGTCAAAGAGGGCGACCGGGTGCACAAGGGACAACGGCTGGTTTCCCTGGACCGGACGGTGTACGAAGCGGCCGTCAATCAGACCAGGGCCGAGCTCGCACGTTCTCAGGCGCAGTTGACGAATGCCCGGGCGACGCTGGCCAAGGCCAAACAGGACTTCGACCGCGTCAAGGGCCTGTTCGACAAACAGCTGTCCTCCCAGGCGGACTTCGATGCGGCCACGACGGAACTCGCCACGGCCGAAGCGTCGGTCGAGTCGGCCGAGAGCATGGTGGCCGCCGCCGAAGCTTCGCTGGACCAGAGCCGGGACAATCTCAGCAAGACCGAGATCTACG
>JBBIJR010000084.1:0-13842 GCA_037445875.1 Bacteroidota bacterium
CCTGTGGTTTACCGTACCCCTGCCCATCGGACTTACGTTCTTGAGTCCCTGGATCATGGAATGGGTGGGAAGGGCCAAGTATGCCGACAGCTGGTACATCCTCGCTGTATTGTATTTCTCGTACGTGTTCTATGCGTTGTCCCAGCTTCAGCTCACCGTCATATCAATCTTTGGCAAGCCGACCGAATTTCTGTTTCGCGACGCGGTCGGAGGTGTGGTGGGCTTGTGCTCGACGCTGGGTATGATCCTCTGGCTGCAGGAATACGGAATTGCCTGGGGCCAGCTGGTTTCTTACGCCGTCCTGTTTGTGGTGGGTTACCGCCTTTCGCAACGATACGTACGTGCCAGCGCGGCGAGTCCTGCGCTCGAAGCGGCTTCGCAGGAACTGGCGGTCGAACGTGAAGAAACCGCGTGATGTTCATCATAGAAAGGAGTGAGTCCTCATGGCCGATGACACAAACATAAAAAAGGACGAACGTATCAACGATATTCTGCTCGGCCCGCTGGAACGCCCTGCCCTCCTGTGGTTGTGCCAGCACATGCCGAGGTGGGTTACCCCCGACATCCTGACATTGGTCGGGATTGTGGCCGCGCTGCAGATCGGCATCAGTTATGCCCTGACGGTGTACGACCGCAATTTCCTTTGGCTCGCCAGCTTTGGATTCGCTCTGCAGTGGTTCGGAGACAGCCTCGACGGAAACCTGGCGCGGTTCCGCAAGATCGAGCGTCCGAAGTACGGTTACTTTGTCGATCACATCGTCGACGCCTTTTCAACCACGGCCATTTGCGTCGGCATTGGTCTGTCCGCCTACGTGGGTTTCGTCTGGGCCATGCTCGATCTGGTGGCCTACCTCCTGATGTCCATTCTGACCTACATTCAGACCAACGTGACCGGCGTTTTCAAGATCTCGTACGGCAAGATCGGTCCCACGGAAATCAGAGTGCTCATCATTACGGTAAATGTGTTTTTCTATTTCGGGACCAATCCGCCAGTGGACTTCTCGTTTGTTCACATTAGACTGTACGACCTTGTTGCGGCGGTCGTCGCGCTGTTGATCTTCCTCTATTTCCTGTTCTTCTCCGTCAAACAAGCGGTGGACCTGGCACGCCTGGAACCGCCGCGAACGAATTGAAGGAACATGAGGCGCATTGCGGTCATATACGATGAGCCCTCGGTTCGCAAAGTACGTGTGTACGGCCTTTCTCCGGTGGCACGGCTCGTTCGACAGTGGCGGACCTGGGGGACCGGAAACACATGGATCGTCTCCTCTGAAACCACCCCCACGGACGGAGGAGCCGACCACGTAACGTGGGGCACGCTGGCCGAACGCGTGCGAAGCACCCCTGAATCCGTTGCATACTACTTGATCGGAGCCGACGCTATTGTGGATGACCGGTTGTTTGTTTTTATGAGCGGGCTCGATGGAGAAGTGCGAATATCCACTCGCAACGGCCCCGCTCCGATTCTGGCAAAGGTTGGCAAGGATACAGTGCTACGCTTGTCGGCGCTTCAAAGCCTGGAGGCCGTTCGAAAGGCTCTTGAAAACGAGACGACGCTTCCCGTGAAATACCCGTCCGATTTCGATCCGTACATCGATGAGCTTCGACTGAGCAACGAACCCTATCTCTTTCGCATGACGGAGAACAGCGATATTCGCCGGGTGGAGAACAGGATGTATGAGGCGAATTTCAAAGGCACGCTCGACTTTATCGCAATCTACATCTACAAGTATCCCGTGCGCGAGATCACGCGGTGGCTGAGTCGCTTTCCGCGGGTAACGCCCAATCAGATCACGTTTCTGAGCATCGTGAGTTCATTCGCCGTGCCCGTATTGTTCGCGATGGGCCAGGTGGGATGGGCCGTCTCTATCGGGTGGCTGATGTTCATTCTCGATTCGGTGGATGGAAAACTGGCGCGTCTGACCGTCCGGCTCAGCCGAACGGCCGGAATCATCGAACACGCGACGAGTACGCCCGCCGTCTTTCTGTGGTTCCCAACTCTGGGCTGGCATCTGAGCGGCGGGCAGTTGTTCGATCCCGGTCAGCCCATGGCGGCGGCTGCAGGGGTGCTTATGATCCTGTATTGGGTGGACAAAGCCGTCAACGGAGCTTTCCGAAAGAGATTTCGATTGGACCTGTATAACTGGTCCACATTCGATCAGAAGTTTCACCTGATCGCCTGCCGACGGGCGATTATCATGTTGATCGTAACAATCGGTTACCTGATCGGCGATGTGCGCACCGCGTACCTGGCGCTGGCCGGCTGGATGACGACCTCCTTTGCCGTCCACCTTCTTCGGTTCGCGATGATTTCTATGAAGAGCGCGGCGCAACGGCCGGAACCTGAGGCTCCATATGGAAAAGATTGAAACAGAAGCCAAAACGAAAACTGCCACTCGAGCAATCCTGCTCGCCTTCAACGCGAACAATGGAAAGGCCTCTTACCACGCTTATCACGGCGGAGAATCCGTCCTGGGACGCGCGCTCGTGGCGTTGTCGAAATCGGGATTTCGAGCGGCCATCGTTGCCACGGGTGTGGGACGGAAAGAGCATGTCGAGCGGTTGATCGGCGAAGTCCGGCATCGGTTGTCGTTGACGGCGGAAGTCCATGAGATGACGGATGCGGCCAGCATAGGGTCCCTGCTGGAAAACACGGACGAGCCGTTCTTGCTTCTGGAAACCGACAAGATCCTCCACCCCACGCTGCTCAAACAGGCCGCCGCGTTGGACCCGAGCCGCGGTCCCGTGCTGGTGTGTTATCGGCACGTTGACCTGCAAAACGGTACTGCCCGATTCGATCCGGCCTTGCCGGAAAAATACCGCGTCATGTTCGCCGACACCCGCCAGCTTACCCGCGTGGAGCTTGCGGGAACGAACGGGACGATGGTAGAAGGCCGTGCGCTGGACCGACCGCCGCGCATGGGAACGGACGTTCCGGGGGGATCCGTCAGTACCGAAATCGCCGTGTTCAAACCGTCGCAGCTCCGGGCTGTGACCGGATGGACGAGCTTCGCGGACCTGATCGGCCGGTGGAACGCGTCACGGGCGGTTTCCTTCGCCTTTGCATCCGGGGCCTGGTGGTTCAAGTTGAGTCCCGAAACGACGGACACGCAGCTGCGCGAGTTGTTCTGGCGGATCGCATTCAAGGAGATCAGCGGCGAATTCTCCAAAGCCGTTAATTCAAAGTTCTCGAAGCCGCTGTCGTTGTTCCTCGCGCGGAAGCGGGTCACGCCCAACGCGATCAGTTCCGTCCAGATGCTGCTGTTTGTTCTGGCTGCAGCATTCCTGTTCATCGATGCCTACTGGGCAACGCTGACGTTTGCTGTCGTCTGGCAATTCTCCGCAGGCGTGCTCGATCGATGCGACGGAGAGACGGCGAGAATTCGCAACCACGAGTCGGAGGGCGGTGCCAAATACGATGTCCTCGTTGACGATCTGCGGTTCGGTCTGCCGTTTTTTGCGTTAACGTGGATTGTGTATGCAGAGGGCGGCCGCGATCCCGTCATTCTCATTGCGGCAGGACTGACGCTCCTGTTGTTCCTCGCCGCCACCGTTCGCGAACTGACATTCATGCGATCGCTGGGCTATCAGAGCCGGCAGGTCGTGGGAGCCGATATCGCACGTTCGCTTGGAAACAAATCGTTCCAGGCGCGGTTCTTCCATACGTTCAGGCCGTTCTTCAAAGGCGATGCGCGTACGTTCATGGTTTTCCTTGTTTCCCTGAGCGGCAACAAGACGGCGCTGTTCTGGGCGTTGATACTGAACGTGCTGTTCATGGGTGTGCAGGCCTGGCTGTCCATCTGGAAACTCAAGACCATCCATTCCAAGAAGGACCCCTAGGTGCCGTCCACCGATGTCTCAATTCACAACTCATGGGCCGCGTCGTTCTGTTTTTTAACGATTTTCTCACACAGGCAGCCTGGTCCGAATATTGCAACCGAGTAGGTCTCACATCCAGGAGTGAATTATGAGAATCCATGAGGGTATCGTTCTGATTGCAGCCGTGATTGTTCTACTCATGGTTGCACAGCCCAGTTCAACCGGCACGGCGTCCGTCGTCATGGGCGATGCGGATTTTGTCGTGGTCGAGGACTTTTCGGGCTCAAGTGTGAATGCGTTTCCAAAAGGATGGGGCTGGCTGGACGGAACGAAGGTTAGAAAGATCTCGGAGGCCGGGGAAGGACAAGTGCCCTATCGCGTGCTGGAGGAGAACGGAAACAAATATCTGCATGTGGACGATACCGGTCAAGCCGTTACGATTGTCTCGGACAAAAAATGGAACGTGAAGAAGTACCCGTGCCTGACGTGGCGGTGGCGTGTGAGAGAATTCCCGGCGGGCGCAAACGAAAAAATATCCGGAAAGCGCGACAGTCCGGCCAGCATCTATATAACGTACTACGTCAGTTTCCTGGGCATACCGAAAAGCATCAAGTACATCTGGAGCAACGAACTGCCGGCGTGCGACGTATTCAAGAAAGAGGGAACCGGAACGGCCACACAGGTGGTGGTTCAGTCCGGTATGTGGAGACGCAGCGTGTGGATCACGGAGACAATGAATATCTACGAACAATACAAGAAGGTCTTCGGCGAGTATCCTCCGGACGAAATTGCCGGCATCGCCATCCGGACGGACGCGGACGGGACGCGAAGCCGCGCCGTCGCCGACTACGACGATATCCGTGCTCTGCGTGAGTGCGAAGGAAAGTGCCGGTAGTGCGACGGACGCTTACTCGATCTAAGATCGTATCGACAAACGTGACTACCACCTTCCCGAAGGTTCGCTCCAGGACTGAAACGGTCGCAGCCGTCAAACGGTTGATCACGCGGCGGCGCCTCATGTACGACGGGGGCTAGTCCGTCAGGTCCCGGGGACCGCTGAAACACACTCCGAGATCGCGCAGCAACCCGTCACGGAGAGCGTAGATCCACCCGTGTACGGCCAGCGGTTGATGACGGGCCCAGGCTTTTCTCACGATCGTCGTTTCGCACACATTTCGAACCTGCTCGATGACATTGAGCTCGCATAACCGATCCACGCGGCGGTTCGGATCCGCCAGAGCGGAGAGTTCCTCCTCGTGGCGATGGTACACGTCCCGCAGGTGGCGCAGCCAGTTGTCGATGAGCCCCAGGCGGCTGTTTTCGAGGGCTGCCCGGACGCCGCCGCACCCGTAGTGACCGCAAACGATGATGTGCTGAACGCGCAGCACTTCAACGGCGTACTCGACCACGGACAGGCAATTGAAGTCCGTGTGCACGACGAGATTGGCCACGTTGCGATGAACGAAGAGTTCGCCCGGCTGCAGTCCCACGATCTCATTGGCGGGAACGCGGCTGTCCGAGCAACCGATCCACAAGTATCGGGGCGACTGCTGTTCGGACAATCTTTCGAAAAAATCCGGTTGGGCGGCACGGACCCGTTCCGCCCAGCGTCGGTTGTTGTCGAAAAGGTGTTTCAGGATTCGCATGCTCAGGCCCGTCCTCGCCAATGAAGACCAAGCCAAGATACGGCGGCACAGGGTAACACTCAATAGCGATCCTGCTTTGCGCACCACGGTGCTCCGTGCACGAGTATTACGGCCGATCGCAGGACCCGGTAGCAAGCGGTGACGCTCTGAACGAAGGTGTCCCGGATTCGGTAGCCGTTTCGGGGCTCGGGCGCAGCGGCAGGCTGAAACTGAACGTCGAGCCCTTGCCCTGGATACTCTCGACCCAGATTCGGCCTCCGTGTTTCTCCACGATCCTGCGAACCAGTACGAGCCCGAGGCCGGTGCTGGATTCCTGGCCGGTCGGCCGCGCCGACAATTTTCTGACCGCCTTGAAAACGTAACCGAGGTCTTCCTTGCTCAGACCCTGTCCGGTATCCTCAACATGGACCACGATGGCCGCGCCGCAGCGTTCGATCCGGACGCGCACTTCTCCGCCGTCGAAGGTGTACTTGAGCGCATTCGACAGGAGGTTCTCCACCACTTGCCGTATGGCCGCGGGATTAAATCGTATCGGCGGACAGTGTTCGGGTTCGGGTCCCGCCAGCCGGATGCCTTTTCTTTCCGCCGCCGGGCGCAGGGATTCCAAGCACTGGCGGACGAGGGCGAACAAATCCGTGTCTTCCATCGCAAGGTGCGCCGTGGACTCCAGCATCGCCACGTCCATCAGTTCGGTGACCAATTGCATGATGCGGCGGGCCGAGGCGTGGATGATCTCCAGATCGCTCCGCAACGATTCCGGGTCTCGGCATGACTCCTCGAGCAGGAGCATTTCGCTGCAGCCCATTATCGCATGGACCGGATTGCGAATGTCGTGCGCAACGAGGTGAAGAAAGTCCGACTTGTCCCGGTTGAGCGACTGGAGTTGTTCAATCATCTGGATCTTGATCAGGGCCGACAGGAAAGGTTCTCGCAGCATGTGCAGGACGCGCAGTTCTTCGGCCTCAAACGCATCGCGGCGCGTCATGTTGTCGAATATCAGAAAGCCTTCGACGGATCCGTTAATGGGGATCGGCATGACCAGCATGGACAGGGGGATGCCCAGCGGGAGGATCTTCTCCTGCCCTGGGCGTCCGGCCACTTCCGTGATGAGGTAGATGCCCTCGTGGACCTCCATTACGTCGTGGAGGTAGCGTCCAAAAGCCTCGTCGCGAGTCAACGTAATGGCATGTTCCTCGTCGTGTGCCGTGTGGGTCGTGGCCTTTAGACGATAGCAACCGCTGTCCGAATCCCAGAGGATGGCCGATGCTTTTTCGATTCCGCTGAGGTAACAAGCCTCCTGGATCACGCTTTGCAGCAGGTCGACGGCGGATGAAGTCGCGTTGATCCGGCGAAGCGTTTCGATGATACGCCATACAGGATACCGCCGGCCGACGGTTTCGTTGAAGGAATCGGAGAACATCGTTTAATACCTTTCAGAGAAAGATGCGGTGAGGCCGGGAGTGCAGCGGCCATCCGTCGACACTAACGGTTTCGGAAGGCAAGCTGGGTGGAAGTGGGGAGGGGACGACAGGAAAAGAGGGCCCTTCATGCCGTATGGGACCAGCCGGCCGCCGCGTCGCACGGCCAGAAGGTGCGGCTGCCGGAACCGCTTAGGCCGGAGGGTTCGTCGATCAACGAAACCCGATCGTCGATCAGCAGTGCTACGATGCGTATCGCTTGCGGAGTCATGCGGATGACCTGGCGGAAATTCAGGACCAGCGGTCCCCGCTCCTGGCTCAGAAGCTCGACCAATTCGCTGGTCCACTCACTCAATTCGTCGTCGGTGATGGACCCGGAGATGGAATACACGGCGGCGTGATCGCTCTCGAAACTCTTGCTGATGGTGAACATGCATGACCTCGCATTTTTCCTGCGCGCGAGGAAAAATCCGTGCCTGTTTCGTGCGGCGAGTCGGACCATTGTTTTCAAAGGGTTTAGCGTCCGGGACTGGAGTATACGCGGGCGAGCAGGTGACGAGATATCGGCATCGACTGTCGTCAGGTCGACAGAGGAGACTTGATGCCGAGACGCTTCATTTTGGAGAGCAGGGTGGTCCTGTTGAGGCCAAGGAGCTTCGCCGCGCCGCCCGGCCCACCGACGACGCCACGGCACGTTTCGAGGGCTTGGAGAATATGGCGCCGTTCCGCTTCTTCCAGTGTCAGCGGTTCGTGCGGCTCGTCGGCGGTGGGTTTCGTGGAAAGCACAATATGTTCGGGCTTGAGGACGGGGCCGTCGCACAGGATGACGGCTCGCTCCACCACATTGGCAAGCTCGCGGATGTTACCGGGCCAGCGGTAGGAAATTAGTTTTTGGAGGGCTTCCTCGGACAATACGGCTGCCGTTCGGCCGATCCGTCGTGCAAAGCGGTTCACGAAACACTCGACCAGCGCCTCGAGGTCCTGCGTTCGTTCCCTCAACGGAGGTAGGTGAATGGGAAAAACGTTCAACCGGTAGAACAGGTCCGCCCGAAAGGAACCGTGCCGCACGGCGGCCTCCAGATCGCGATTGGTGGCCGCAATGACCCGTACGTCCACGCGGACCGGCCGTGTTCCGCCCACCGGCTCGAACTCGTGTTCCTGCAGAACCCGCAGGATCTTCGCCTGCGTTTCGGCGGGCAGTTCCCCGATCTCGTCGAGAAAGATCGTTCCTCCGTCGGCGATCTCGAATTTGCCTCGCTTTTTGGCGACGGCTCCGGTAAAAGCTCCCTTCTCGTGTCCGAACAGTTCGCTCTCCGCCAGCTCGGTCGGAAGCGCGGCGCAATTGACCGGTACCATAAGACGGCCTTTCCGCGCGCTGGTCTCATGGATGTACCGGGCGAACATCTCCTTACCGGTACCTGTTTCCCCGGTCAGAAGAACCGTCGAGTCCGTGCCTGCCACGCGGTTGGCGCTTTCGAGGACCTCGCGTACGGCTGCCGAATGCGCAACCATCGCGAACGACCGGTGGTCGTGCATCTCCTCCTGGAGTTGTTCCTTTTCCAGTTCGAGCTGCCTGATGTGGGCGTCGGCTTTCTTGCGGTCGTCGATGTTCCTCAGGATCAGCGTAAAAAGAGATTCGGAAGTCAGATCGAGGCGGGAGAGGGAACCTTCCACGGGGAACTCTCGTTCCGGACCCCGCGCCGTGTGGCCCTCGGGAATCCAGCGATGGCTTTCGGTACGATCGGAGACGCAGTACTCCTGGATCAATTGCTGCAGCGATGGCCCGCACAGATCAAGAATGGAGTGCTCCCTCGATTCGCATGCGGGAACGCGAAACGCCCGTTCTGCCGCCTGATTGAACAACTTGATCCGAAACGAACGGTCAAATGTGATGATGGCGTCCATGGCCGTATCCAGCACGCCTTCCAGCCGGCGATGGCTGTCCTCCACCAACTGGTGGGCGCGAAGGCGCTCCAGTTCGGCGCGGGCCCGGTCGGCAAAAATGCGAAAGACCGACAGCTGCTCGGGATTTCCGGGAAGCGCCTTCGAGTCGATGAGGGCCAGGTGTCCGAGGACGGCACCACCGGATGCCTGCAGCGGTATCCCCAGATAGCTTTCGGCATCGAGCTTGACGAGGTCCGTATCGGCCGGGAACAGCGCTTGCAGGCCTTCGCGATAGAGACACAGGCTTCCGAGTTGGTAGACCTGTTCGCACGGCGCGCCGGCAAGATCATATTCGAAATTGTCCTGGCAGGCGCCCGCGCGACCTCGCACCCACGCATACTTTACGCGGAGGGCGCGGGACAGGCCGGACACGAGTGCTCGAAAGAACTCCTGCCCCGTCACCGGCGCGGTCGCCTCCGTCAGTTCTCGCAGGAATTGATAGATCTCGCGTTCAGGATTTTCCGGCAGCGTAATCGCTCACATGAAGGACGGTGACAGGGAGTCCATGTCCGCCGCATCTATCGGTCGGCATGTGGAATGCCCCTGGCAAGTAGGGAACGTTGCTGCAAGATACTCAAACGGCCAGCGTCTGGCAAGCGCTATATCGTGGGTGCGAGGTCGCGCTGGCGCTGGAAACGTGAGCCGAACTCCGTCGCGGACGGGCAAGGGTCGTCGTGTTCCCGCCTCGAACTGGCAGCAGATAATTCGAGAAAACCGACAAAAATCAGGCCCGCGGGAGGGTTTTTTTGCTTGAAATTGTGATGAAAATAACATAATCTTGCACGACCGCTTTATTCAGGTAAACTCAGTTAAATTACACACTTCTTGCAGAATCCAGCGGAAGATTGATAGATCGGTTCTCAGCATCACCATTCTCACCTCCTAGGAGACTTGAGTTATGAAATTCACCGTTTCGCAGGCGGATCTGAGCAAGGCGTTGAGCAAAGTGATCAGCGTCGTGCCGGCCAAAACCACGCTGCCGTTTCTGGGAAATATTCTCTTTAAAGTGCAGGACGGCCATCTCAGCCTTACGGCAACGGATCTCGACGTCTCCATCACGACCCGGACGAACGTTAACGCCCAGCAGCCCGGAAGCATCACCGTGCCCTCCCGCCAACTGAACGACCTGATCAAGAACCTGCCGAACATTCCGCTGGAGATTTCGACCGATGCGCAATTCAAGATGCTCATCACCTGTGACAAGGGCGACTACAAGCTGTCGGGGGAATCGGATGACGACTATCCTGCGCTGCCTGTGATCGACGAAAAAGGCCACATCAAGATCGACGCCAAGCAGCTTTCCCGCATGATCGGCAAGACGACATTTGCCGTCTCCACGGACCAATTGCGTCCCGCACTGACCGGCGTTCTCTTCCAGCTCTCCGACAAGGTGTTTCGTCTTGTGGCCACGGACGGACACCGCCTGGCCAAGATCTCGTTTGCGAAGTTCGAATCCACACTCAAGGCGTCCATGAATGTTATCGTGCCGCCCAAGGCGTTGAATGAAGTGGCCAAAGAAAGCAAGGACCGGACGACCATCAGCATCGGAGACAATCACGTCCGTTTTGATCTCGGGGACACGCAGGTGTACAGCCGGATCATCGACGAGACGTATCCGGATTACGAGCGCGTGATTCCTTCCAACAACGACAAGAAGCTGACGGCGGACACAGCGACCTTCAAGGACGCCCTAAGACGCGTGTCCATTTTCGCCAACCCCATCACGCACCAGGTCCGGATGTCGCTCACGAAAGGCGAAGTGACGATCTCGGCGGAGGACATCGACGGCGGCAACACCGGCAAGGAAAAAATCCAGGCGACGTTTGAAGGCGAGGAACTCCAGATCGGTTACAACTCGCAGTTGGTGCTCTCCGCGCTGTCCAACGTGGATACGTCGGACGTCCAGATCATGTTCAAAGGTTCCACGAGCGCGGGGATCGTGACGCCGGCGCAACAGGCGGAGCACGAGGAGCAAATGATGCTGGTGATGCCGGTCCGGTTGAACGACTGACCATGTACCTGACCAGCCTCCGATTGAGGGATTTTCGCAATTACGAGCGGGCCGACCTGGAGTGCAGCAGCGGCATTCATGTGTTGCACGGCGACAACGGACAGGGCAAGACGTCGGTCCTCGAGGCCGTCTACTACCTGTGTCTGACCCGGAGTTTCAAAACGCAGGACGATGAGTTGGCCGTACGTTTCGGACAGCCGTTCTTTGATATTGAGGGACGGTTCGAGCGGGAGGAGCACGAACATCCCGTCCCGGAAGCGTCCGTTCGTGTCATCGTGCATCGCGGCGAAGGCAAATCGGTTCTTGTGGACCGCAGCCGGCTCGACCGGTTCTCGGAATTGATCGGCCGTTTTCCGGCGGTCATTTCCTCCCCGGAGGACGTGCAGATCGTGTCCGGCGCACCGGGTTTGCGGCGCCGGTGGATCGACATGGCGTTGTCGCAACAGGACCCGCTGTATTTGCGCGACCTTCAGATGTACCGCCAGTCCCTCAGGCAGCGTAACGCCGTGCTGGCGCAGGACCACGTTCGTCCGGACACGCTGGCCGCCTGGGACGAGCCTCTGATCCAGAGCGGATCCCGTATCGTTCGTAAGCGCGTCGAGTTCATCCGCACCTTCTCGCCGCTGGCCGCAGACGTCTACGGTCACATGGCCCCGGACGACGAACGCATCGAGGTACTTTACCGGTCGACGGTATCGGAAGAGGGCGCGGTCGATGCCGGCCGGTCATTTGAGGAGTCGTTTCGAAGCCTCCTGCAGCGGCACCGTCAAAAAGAGATCGAGCGCCGGTCCTCGCTGTTCGGTCCGCATAAGGACGAGTTGGTCTTTCATCTCTGCGGGCGGAGCATGCGGGAATTCGGCTCGCAGGGCCAGCATAAGACGCTGGCGCTGGCGCTCAAACTCGCCGAGTTTCTTTACATGAGTGATCGACGGGGATGGACGCCTTTGCTGCTGCTCGATGATGTGTTTTCGGAGCTGGATCCGGCGCGGCGCCGACACCTCGTGAGATATCTGGAACGGGCCGGCCAGGTATTCCTGACAACCACGGAACCTCTGATCGCCCTGGATACGAACCGATCGATACGCCATGTCCGCATCGAAAACGGCAAGCTGGAGGAACCAATGGCCGCGGAGGTAGGGTGACCAAGGCCGGGCGGGCACGCGACGTCGGATCGGTACTGCAGGATCTGCTGCAGCATCTCGGGATCGGCCGCCGGGTTCACGAACAGCTGGTGCTGGAACAATTCGAGCGGATCATGGGTGCAGAGTTCAGCCGGAGGGCGCGGGCCGTCAAAATAGAGCGGGGTGTGCTGTTCCTCGAAGTGACTAGCGGCGTGTGGCGCCAGGAGCTGTTTTTTCAGAAGCGCCACATCCGGGAGCGGATCAATACCGCGCTGGGAGAGGCCCTGGTAAAAGACATAGTGTTTCGATGATCCTATTCTAAGCGAAAGGAACGGTCTCGCGTATGGCTGTTGCAGAGAAAGAAAAAGAGAAGGAAACGAAAAAGACCAAGTACGATGCCGATAAGATCCAGGTGCTGGAAGGCCTGGAGCACGTACGGCGCCGACCCGCCATGTACATCGGCGATGTGGGAGCCCGCGGCCTCCACCATCTGGTGTACGAGATCGTAGACAATTCGGTCGATGAGGCGATGGCCGGATACTGCAACGAGATCTACGTCTCCATCAACAAGGACAACAGCATTACGGTCATCGACAACGGCCGCGGCATTCCCGTGGACATGCACAAGACAGAGAAGAAGCCGGCGGTGGAAGTGGTCATGACGGTGCTGGGGGCCGGGGGAAAGTTCGACAAGAGCACGTACAAAGTGTCCGGAGGCCTTCATGGCGTCGGAGCCTCGGTGGTTAATGCATTGACCGAATGGTGCGAGGTGGAAGTGCACCGCGACGCCACGGTGTACCGGCAGAAGTACGAAAAGGGCAAGGCCGTTACGAAAGTCGAGGAGAAAAAATTCTCCCAGAGCGCCTTCTTCCGGAAGGCCGCCGACACCGGGACACTCGTTACGTTTCTGGCGGACGGTTCCATTTTCAAGAAACTCGCCTGGTCGTTTGAGATCCTCGCCGGACGCATGCGCGAACTGGCCTTCCTCAACAAGGATCTGAAGATTACGCTCGAAGACAAAAAGGAAGGCAAGAAGGAAGTGTATCATTACGAAGGCGGCATCGTCGAATTCGTCAAGTACCTTGACGAGTCGCGACAGACCTTCATGAGGAAGCCCGCGTACATCAGCGCGGAAAAAGAAGGAGTACCGGTCGAGATTGCCTTCCAGTACAACGATTCATACACCGAAAACGTGTTCAGCTACGTCAACAACATCAACACGGTCGAAGGCGGCACCCACCTGTCGGGCTTCCGCACCGCCCTCACGCGAACGTTGAACAACTACGCCGCGAAGAACAATCTGATCAAGGAAAAAGAGAACATTGCCATCACGGGCGACGACACCCGGGAAGGGCTGACGGCGATCATCAGCGTCAAGGTGCCCGAGCCCCAGTTCGAGGGCCAGACCAAAACCAAGCTGGGCAACGGCGAGGTCAAGGGCATCGTCGAATCGGCCGTGGGTGAGGGTCTGACGGACTACCTGGAAAAGAACCCGGGGCTGGCCAAGCAGATCATAGAAAAATGCGTCATGGCGGCGCGTGCGCGCGAAGCGGCCCGCAAAGCGCGGGACCTGACGCGGAAGAAGAACCTGCTCGAGAGCTCCGGGCTGCCCGGCAAACTGGCTGACTGCACGATCAACGATCCGCAGTTCTGCGAAGTATACCTGGTCGAGGGTGACTCCGCCGGCGGTTCCGCCAAGCAGGGCCGCGACCGGCGCTTCCAGGCTATCCTTCCTCTCAAGGGGAAGATCCTCAACGTCGAAAAGGCGCGCCTGGACAAGATGCTGTCGAACGAGGAAATCCTCACCATCATCAGCGCGCTCGGTACCGGCGTCGGATCGGAGGATTTCAACGCGGCCAACCTGCGATACGGCAAGATCATCA
>JBBIJR010000085.1:0-13246 GCA_037445875.1 Bacteroidota bacterium
GCTCTTCCGATCTATGCCTTTACTGTTGAGCAGTCCGACGATGCGGCTGGAGGCTCCGGGATCTTCGTACGACCCCTGTCCGGAAACGAAAAATACGTGCCGCTTGGCGCGAAGCTGTGACAGAACCTGCTCGTCCGTCAAATTGGACAGATAGTCCACCGGCGAATTGAAATAGACGTTGTCGTCGTAGTATCCGTGGGTGTAATGCTTGAGATCGTACTGCCCGCTCATGGCTATCACTCCGTCAAACAAGTCCGGTCGCCGGAAGAACGAGTTTGCCGCATGGAAAGCCCCGAGCGACGCCCCGGTTGTGACAATGGGCACGCGTCCGCGGCAATCGTCGTAGATGAACGGAACCACT
This sequence comes from Bacteroidota bacterium, assembly GCA_037445875.1. GTDB lineage: Bacteria > CLD3 > CLD3 > SB21 > SB21 > JBBIJR01. Next base: position 362 of record JBBIJR010000085.1, read on the forward strand.
TCTTCCGTTATGTATTGATTGTACTGCTGATGCCGAATCGCCTTGTCGCGCGGGTGCATGTGCTGATTGAGCCAGCTTTCGCTGTTTATGCTGTTGATCGAATACACCTTGCATTTTCCCTCGTCGATGAACTGTACTATGGAGTCGATGAGATAGAACCGCTCATACTCGAGGAAATCCGCCGCAGCGGTCGGGAACATCAGCAGGGCAAACCCGTAGTGGCCGTAGGCCACGATTTCCATTTGCTTGTTGAGATTTCCGCTCCACCAGGCGTGGATATCTCGCCGCATGTACTCTGCTCCCTGTTGGTTCACAAATGCGTGTTATGGCGTTTTCGTCGTTCGAGCGCGTCGTGTTTGATCGCCTCCGCCAGTTTGAACTCACGCTTTTCCTCGTCCGATTCCACGATAAGCGGCGGCACCGGTGTCGGGACGCCGTCCTCATCCAGCGCCACCATATTGAAATAGGCCGTCGTGCAATGTTTCCGCTTGCCCGAGAGCGGGTTTTCCGCGTAGGCGTCCACCTTGACGACCATCGAGGTCTTGCCCACGAATACGATCCGCGCAATCGTCTCCACCCGGTCCCCAACTTTGATCGGGTGGCGAAAATCCACGGCCTCGGTGGACGCCGTGACGACCACGCGATGACAGTAGTGGGAGGCCACAATGCCCGCCTGAATGTCCATCATGGCCATAAGCTTGCCGCCAAACATGGTTCCGTTGGGATTGGCGTCGTTGGGAAAAACGGTATGCCAGCTGCTGAGCGGTCTCGCTTTCTGTGGATTCACGAAGTGTCCTCTGCTGTTGTCCGCTGCGGTGTTGCTACGGGCTACTCGCCCTCCGAGGCCTTATGGATATCGATGATCTGTGTGGCCCCGGCGTAGGGCGTCGTTTCGTACTTACGGATCTTCTGGATCTTGTGGATGGAAGTGGCCGCTCGCTGCAAGCAGTTGTGCAGAAGCTGCAGGTCGCGATCGACGTCCAGATGTTTCTCCTTCTTCTCCAGGATTACCTCAATCAACCCCATGGCGCCCGTGAGGGGTTGGGCGAGTTCATGCGCCGCGGCACCCGCCATTTCCACCAGTACGCGCAACCGCTCGTTCTCGAGCAATTGTACATGGAGTTCCCTCACCCGCAACTGCGCACGGACCCGGCTGTGCACTTCGGAAAAATCAAACGGGCGCATGATGAAATCATCCGCGCCGTAATTGAGAGCCTTCGATCTGCCGGAAAGATCCTTTTCAGCCAGCAAAGCCACCACCGGCGTGTTCCACCGAGCCTCGTCGGACTTCACCACCTTGCACAGGCGCAGCGGATTCGGTGCGTCGGTCTTGGTGTCGAGGAGAATGATATCGATGGACTGTTGCTTCAGGAGCTTCTCCGCATCGTCTGGAGTGCCTGCGCTGACTACCTTGAGTCCGAGCAGAGTGGTCAGCCGGAACTCCAGTTCCTGCACATCCGCCTCGTTGGGGCTGACGACCAGGCAGCTCTGCGAAGACGGCTGTTCCTGCGCCTTGCGCTTATTCCCGGTCCCTGCTTCCACCATATCCGGTCAGAGCCCCTTGCTTTGGTCCACCAGCTTCTCCAGGTCCCGGCGCAGTTTTTCGAGTTCCTCACCGTATCGGGCCCAGTTGCCTTTGCGAAGGGCGTCCTGTGCGTTCTGATAGTTCTGCATGGCCGACCTTGAAAGCTCCCGTATTGCCTGCAGGGCCTCCTTCGGAACAGCCAGCACGTCGACTCCGGACGACGCGGCCGTTGTGATTGCTGCGCCGCGGAACGGCACTTCCGTCGAGACGGCACCTCCACCGAACAGCCGTTCCAGACCGATCTCGAGATTGTCCTCCATGTAAATGCTGTTACCGTACGCCACGATGACCTTCTTGAGTTCAGGCATCCGGCTTTGGTCCGACTGCAGATACAGAGGCTCCACGTAAATCACGGAATTGCGGATCGGAATCACGAGCAGGTTGCCTCTTGTGACCCTGGAACCCTGCTGGTTCCACAGGGTCAGTTTTTCCGAGATGTCGGGCGTCTGATCGATCCGGCTCTCAACCTGCATGGGCCCGTAGACCAGTTCGCTCTTCGGGAATTTGAACACGAGCAGTTTTCCCAGGTTCTCGCCGTCGTTTCGCGCACAGAACCACGCAATCATGTTCGATTTGTTCCGTGGGGTGAACGGCAGCATGAGCAGGAATTCCTCCCGGTCCTCCTGCGGAAGCTTCATAATGATGTAGTAGCTCTCCATTCGTTGCGGTTGATCGCCGTATTTCTCTTCGGCGATGGTCCAGACATCCTCTCGATTGAAAAACACATTGGCGTCCTCGACGTGGTACACCGCGAACAGCACCGCCTGGATGTCGAAGAGGTCCTGTGGATAACGAATATGGCGCTGGATGTAGTCCGGAATCGATTCCATGGGCTTGAACAGCCCGGGAAAAATCCTCGCATAAACACGGATCAGAGGGTCCCGGTCCGGGTTGAACAGATAGAAGGTCGTGGAGCCGTTGTAGGCATCGACCACGACTTTGACGGAATTCCGAATGTAGTTGAATCCCCGCCGCGCTTCGAAAGGATTGGTCGGGCGATCGTACGACGTCTGCGAATACGGATGCCGGTCGGTCGTCGTATAGGCGTCCACGATCCAGTACAATCTGCCGTTTTCCACGACCAGGTACGGATCCTTGTCGAGCCGAAGGAATGGGACGATACGTCCGACCCGCTCGCTGATGTTGCGATAGTACAGAATCCGGCTTTGCGGCTGTATGTAGTCGTTCAGAAGGATATTAAACTTCCGGTACCGGACGGCAAACAACATTTTTCGCGCGAACGAGCCGATGCCAACGCCCGACTCCTCCCGGTAGAACGCCTCCTGGTTTTTTTCTCCCAGCGGATAGTCGAATTCTGCTTTGCCCGTCTTCACGATGACGTAATCGTCCGTGCCTTGCACTTCTCCGAAGTAGATCTCCGGCCGCTCGACGCGGAGGTCCACCGTGGATTCGGTAGGGATGTTCTTCAGGAAGAACTCCGGCTGTCCTTCCTGGCTGACCTTGTTGACCGGACTCATGACGACCCCGTGTCCGTGCGTGTAGATGAACGTGTTGTTGATCCAGGTCTCTCCAGCCCCCAACTTGCGCGTATCCATTTCCCTGCCTGCGAGCATAACCTGACGATATTCGTTATCGATCACGTAGCGATCGATATCGATGTCGGGGAACGCATAGTACGGCCGAATCTCCTGCAGTTGAGAGTAGGCATCGCGGATCGGGCGATAATCCCAGAGGGTAATGTTCTTGATCGTCAAGTGGTTCTCTTGAAGGTCTCGGGCGGTCAGCGACAAGTCGTACTGGAAGTCGACTTCCTTGATGCGCTCCAGATCGTAGGCGAGGCGAGTCTGGCGGATACTTTCTTCGATGAACGGCTTTTCCTTTTCGAGCGCGTTGGGGGTGACGACGAACTTCTCGATGATGGCCGGATATACGCCCATCAGCAGAACCGCTGCGCCAATCAGTGCACCCAGGCTCCCGAACAGCCATTTCCATGAGCCGCGGAAAGCCGCAAAGAGAGCGCCGCCCGCCGCCAGAAGGGAGATCACCGTCATCACGCGGTATCCCAGCAGGCGAGCGTGGACATCCGTGTAACTGGCTCCCACGACGATACCGTTGTCGGCGAACAGGATCCGATATGCGCTGTAGTGGTAGTCGGCCGCATACACGGCAAACAGGAGGGCCGCGAGCACCATCAGGTGGCGCCGGGCCTGGAGACCCATCGATAGTCCCTGCGGAGTTACGGCAATGACTCGTTTTAACAGATACACCGCCGCCGCGGCCACAGCCGTCAGGAGCAGCACGGTGAACAGCCAGTCCACGACGTTTTGATAGAAGGGCAGTTCATAGATGTAGAATCCGATATCGTTACCGAACACGGCATCGGCCTGACCGAAAGACTCGCTGTGGAGGTACTGCATGATACGCATCCAGTTGGATGCCGGCCCGGACGACAGTGCATATCCGAGGAAGACGAGCACGCCGGCGACCACCCATCGGAGGGGTCGCGCAACGGCCGCGACGGCCTGCTGGAAGGGGGATGGCGTATGGACCATTACGGCCTGCGAGCGCGCGGCCACGATCACGTTAATACCCACAACAAGCGCATACACCGCAAAGTAGACGAACCCGACGACGTACTGCGTCGAAAAGATCGTCCAGAACGTTTCTTCAAACCCCAGTGCCTCGAACCACATCCATTCCGTATAGAACTCCGCGGCCTCAACGCTCAGAACGACGAACGCCACGGCGCCGATGATCCACGTGATCAGTCGTTTCATGACTCCTCTCCTGGTGATGTCCGACGGGTGTACACCCGCTCGTGCAGCATATCGAGCAGCGTGAAGGCGGCCCGGACCCGTACCGTCATTTCCTCATCGTTGCGCATGCGATCGTATATCCGCCGAAGGATCTGATCCTGCAGCGACGGTTCGTCTATACTGCCCAGCCCGCTCACCGCCACCTCCCGCATCGAGTACCGGTCATGCTCCAGCAACCGGACGAGCCGGTCGATCATGGACGGTCCCAGCATACGCGAACACACACCGACAGCGACTTCCTGGACATCTTCGGATCGGTCGCGCATGAGGTCCTCGAGGATGGAGACCGAAGATGTATCGTTCAGCGAGCCCACGGCCCCTGCGGCCGCCATGCGAATCAAATCTACGGGATCCTGCAGAAGAGGGCGAACGGCCGCGAGGACCCTCCGGCGGTTCTCATCGCCCCGGACCCGGGCAAGTGCGAAAATAGCCTTACTGCGGACTTCGTCGTCCGGACTCGCAAGTAGATCGACCAGTCTGTCGACTGCAAGCCGTTCGTCCGCCGCCAGGATTGCCGATGCCGCCTCGACGGCCACATCCTCGTCGGGATCGCGGATCATCTCCTTCAACAGCCGGATCGCGGAAGGCCCGCCGACTTTTCCCAGCGCTTCCGACGTTTTGACCCGCACGTAATCGATCGGATCATGGGCAAAACGCTGCAGATAGGAGTCCGCCTCCGGCGGGCGCACGTCGCCTATCACTCGAACGACACCGACCCGGAGTTGGAACTGCGGATGGGCGAATGCCCTGTCCAGGTAGGCATAACCGTCCTTCTGTCCGCAACTCAGCAGCCCGATACCGATCTTGGCGCGGAGTTCATCCTTCTCCTGGAGAATCTCGGCGGCATCGTACATGAGCGTGTCCGCCGGGACCGAGTCCATCTCGTCGAGCATGCGATGAAGTATCCGCACCACCACCGAATCACCATACAGATGCTTCATCCGCGCAAGACCGACCACCACCGATTCGCGCACCTGAAAATCCGATGAAGCGGCGTACGTTACGAGGGCCTGGAAGGAAGCGCTGTCTTCAATCTGAGACAGGGTGTACACGGCAGACTTGACGGTACTGCGTCGGCCCTGGAAATCGACCGACCGGATGGTCTCCACGGCCGCTTTGTTCTTTATCCGGCCCAGCGTGCGAAGCGTAGTGTTCTGAACGAAATCGCTCTTAGACTGCAGGCCCAGATCGAACGTTTGCCAGCAGAACTTTATAATAACGGAACGCGGCGGAACCGGATCCGGAGCCGCTTTGGACCGGCACGATGAAAGACACACGGACCACGCAGCCAGAACCGCCAGTGCCGGAACGACGACACGCATACAGGGTTTCCGGTCCAATCTGCGCAAGAAAAGCGGGTTTTGCTTCCCTTGCTTCCGGGAAAATCCCTTGCTAAAGCATGGCCAAAGTGATATAATGGCTTGACCCTTGGAATGCCGGGAAAGATTTTGCCAAGTTACTGGTTCTCCCGAATAAAGTCAAACTCCATTTCGGCTATCGATCACCATGCCGACCTCCGATTCTCCTTCCATGCGTCCTTCCGAAACCGCGTTCGACCGGTCCACGCACCGCATACTGGTCGTCGACGACGACGAGGACACGCTTTCGATTCTCGAGATGTTCTTCAGCCGGCAGGGTTATGTGCTCGACCACGCTCGTGACGGCGAAGAAGCGCTGGATCTGCTGCGCCGGCGCCGGCATGATCTGGTCATCAGCGACGTTATGATGCCCGTCATGGACGGACTTCGTTTTTGCGAGTGCGTGCGATCCGATCCGGACGTCCGGATGACTCCCATTATTCTGGTCACGGCCAAGAGCGAGACGGCGCATAAACTTCTCGCGCTCGAAAAGGGCGCAGACGACTACGTCGTCAAGCCCGTCAATCTTTTCGAGCTGAGCGCGCGCGCAGCATCCACCCTGCGTCAACGCAAGCTCCGGGAGACCGTGTACGCCCAGGAAAAAGAGCTGGAGCGCGTGCGTACGCTGGAGCGGACCCTGAGCGTCATTTCTCACCACATCAACAACGCCATCGCCCCGATATACGGACGCGCGCAAATGTGCGAACCGCGGAACGCGGACCAAAGCCGGAAGCTGGTCGAGACCTGTCTGGAAAGCTGCCGGCGCGTCACGCGCACGCTGCAGGTGCTGGGCAAGGTGATCGCCGCCATGAAGGATCCATCCAACCCGGAGCGATACGATCTGGTGGAGCGTTCCATGAAAGAGGTGGCCGAGCATCTCGATCGCAAGATCGAGGCCGCCGACGAAACAACCCTGTAATCATGTCCACCGCCGACAAAAGTGCCGCTCCCTCCAACGTGATCGAATTCGCGGGGCGTGTGCCTCCGCAAGCCGTCGATGTGGAAGAAGCCATCCTCGGGGCCATGTTCCTTGATGAATCCGCCGTTGCGCGGGTCGTGGAACTGCTCGATGAAACCTGCTTTTACAAAGAAGCGCATCGGATTGTCTTCTCGGCCATGATGCGGCTCTACGAACGCGCCGAGCCCGTCGACCTGATCACGGTCATTGAGGAATTGAAACGATCGAGTCAGTTGGAACGTATCGGCGGCAGTTTTTACCTGTCCGGACTGGCGCAAAAAGTACCGAGCGCCTCCAACGTCGCTCATTACGCCAAAATCGTGCTGGACAAGTCCCGCCTGCGCAAATTGATCAACGTCGGGAGCCAGATCGTCACGCTAGCGTTCCAGGAAACAGAGGACGTGGATCAGTTGATCGATCAGGTCGAGCAGAGCGTCTTTCAGATCGGACAGGACAAATCGCAGCAGGGCTTTCAGGACCTGAAGAAGCATCTCATCACGGCGTTTGAGCAGATCGAAAGCTACCACGAGCGGCCCGGCGGCGTGACGGGCATCGCCAGCGGATTTCGTCCGCTGGATATGATGACGAGCGGTTTCCAGAAGTCCGATCTCATCATTGTGGCCGGCCGCCCGAGCATGGGCAAGACGGCTTTTGTACTGTCGGTCGCCCGAAACGTGGCCACCTACGCGCAAAAACCGGTAGGATTCTTCAGCCTGGAAATGTCCGCCTCGCAGCTGGTCATGCGGCTGTTGTGTGCCGAGGCCGAAGTCGACGCGCACAAAATGCGCACAGGCATGCTGCCTTCCAACGACTGGTCCAAACTGTCGATCGGCGTCGGACGCCTCTCCAAGGCGCCCATCTATATCGACGATACACCGGCGCTCAATATCCTCGAATTGCGGGCACGGGCGCGCCGTCTGAAGGCGGAAAAACGGATCGAACTGCTTGTGGTCGACTACATGCAGTTGGTCACGGGCGTCACCAAGACGAACGCGACGCGGCAGGAAGAAGTCGCCATGATCTCGCGCTCGCTGAAGGCGTTGGCCAAGGAACTGGACATCCCCGTAATCGCCCTCAGCCAGTTGTCGCGGGCGGTCGAGCAACGCGGCGGCGATAAGAAACCCGTCCTCTCCGATCTTCGCGAATCCGGCTCAATCGAGCAAGACGCCGACGTCGTCATGTTTGTCCACCGGGAGGACTATTATGCCCAGGAGGAACTCGAGCGCCAGGTGGCCATCGTTCCGGCGGAAATCCTGATCGCCAAACAACGGAACGGCCCCACCGGGACGGTGACCATCGGGTTCTACAAACACTTTGCCAAGTTTGTCGATATCGAGCAGAACCGCACGCGTGAAGTCCCGCCGCCGACTACCGGCGACGAGCCTTTCTGAACGTCCGGGTTTCGCACAAGGGACTGTCATGGGATGTGAACTCCGCGGCTTCCCCGTCGTAGCCGGGGACCCATGAATCATCGGATGCATGGAATCTTCACAAACTATGTCCGGTAAACCGCTGGTCTCCGTCATCGTCCTGAACTACAACGGCCTCCGGTGGGTGGAACTTTGTTTGCGGCCCTTGCTGGCCACTCGTTACCGTCCGGTGGAATGGATCCTCGTGGACAATGCCTCCACCGACGGTTCGGTCCACCGCGTCCGCGAGCTTTTCCCGGAGTTCCGGATCATTCAGAGCGACCGCAACCTGGGCTACACGGGCGGCAACAACCTCGGCATCCGTGAGGCCCGGGGCACGTACGTCGTTCTTCTCAACAACGATGTCGTCGTGGAACCCGACTGGCTTGGCCCCCTGGTCGCGGAGGCGGAGCGCGAAGAGAAGATCGGTGCGCTCCAGCCCAAGCTCACGTCCATGATTCAGCCGGGGTACTTCGAATACGCCGGGGCTTCGGGCGGTTTCATCGACCGTTGGGGATATCCGTTCCTCCGCGGCCGGATCTTCGATACGATGGAACGAGACGAAGGCCAGTACGACGATGCCCGCGACGTGTTCTGGGCCAGCGGTGCGGCTCTTTTTCTCCGCCGCCGCGCCCTGGAACAAACCGGCCTGCTCGACGAAACGATGTTCATGCACTTCGAAGAGATTGATCTCTGCTGGCGCCTGCATCGGGCCGGTTACCGTGTTCGCGTGGTGCCGGCAGCGCATGTACGCCACTACGTGGGCGCCTCCCTTCCACCGGAGAGCTTTCGTAAGGTCTACTGGAATCACCGCAACAACCTCATCATGTTGATCAAGAATCTCCCCGCTCGACAGTTCTGGGTCACACTGGCCGTTCGCTTTATGCTCGACGGCGCCGCTGCCTGCTACGGGCTATGGCGCGGCCGTCCGGCACATGTTCTGGCCGTTCTCCTCGCTCACGGCTGGATCTACACGCACGTCCGTTTGCTGTGGCAAAAACGGAGCGAAAGCCAGCGGGCGGGCCCACTCGAGGACTTCTCCCATCTCGTGTACCGCCGCAGCATTGCGGCCGATTATTTCTTGAAGAACAAGAATAGCTTTCGTATGTTAGCGTTTTGAAAAAAACGCAGGATTTCATGAACACCATCGTTCTCCTTGGCGGCAACGGCCAATTAGGCCAGGACCTTCAACGTGTGCTCAAGAAGGACTACCGCGTCCTCCCGTATGACCTCCCGGGATGCGACATCACGGACGCGAACAGGGTCATGGAGATCGTGAAGAACGACGGCCCGTCGGTCGTCATCAACTGCGCGGCCTGGACGGATGTGCCCGGGTGCGAAGTCAACGACGCTAAGGCCTTTTCGATCAACGCGCTCGGCGCGAAACACGTCGCAGCCGCCTGCGCGCGAACGGGCGCCAAGCTTGTGTTTGTCGGTTCCGACTACGTTTTCGACGGCCGAAAGAACAGTCCTTATATCGAGACCGACCTGCCGGGCCCGGTCAACGTTTACGGCCTTACCAAACTGATGGGCGAGTACTACGTGCAGGCAGCGTGCGAACGTTTTTTTATCGTCCGCACGTCGGGGCTGTACGGCATCCACGAATGCCAGGGCAAGAAGACGAATTTCGTGGAAACGATGCTTCGACTGGCTCGTGAACAGGAAGTGCTTCGTGTGGTGGACGACGAGGTACTGACCCCCACGTTTGCGCTGAATCTGGCCCAGCAAATCAAAGTGTTGATGGCCACCGACGACTACGGCATTTATCATGCCACCAACAACGGCTCGTGTTCCTGGTTCACCTTCGCACGCCGCATTTTCGAAATTGCGAAGATCAACGTGAAGATCGAGAAGATCTCCGCCCGGGATTTTCAGAGCAGTGTGCGGCGGCCCGCTTTTTCCGTGCTCAAGAACCGGGCCCTGCAGAACCGCGGCATCGATTTCATGAAAATGTGGGACGACGCGCTCAAGGACTATTTCCTGGACCGCGAACATAAGTTAGATATCTAAGGGCGACCTAACAGGAGTTAATCGACGCATGTTCAATTTCCAGCGATTCAACCGGATGATGGGCTTTGGTGTCTTTCTGCTGTCGTTTCTGGCTTATCTCACGACGGTTTCTCCGACCGTTTCGTACTGGGACTGCGGAGAGTTTGCGGCGTGCGCCTACTCACTGGGCGTGCCCCACCCTCCGGGCTCTCCCCTCTTCCTGATCGTAGGCCGCTTGTTCACCATGCTGCCGCTGTCCGAGGCCGGTCATGCGCTGGGACTGGCCATGAGCGGCTACGACGTGGCCTTTCGGGTAAACCTCATCTCCGTTCTCGCGAGCGCGTTTGCGGTACTTTTTCTGTACCTCATCATCCTTCGTCTTGTCCTTCAGTGGAAAGGGCGTCCGGACAGCGTCCAGGCTGCCGTCAAACTGGCCGTGGCGTCCGCCATCGGAGCGCTGACGTTCGCCTTTACCTACAGCCACTGGTTCAACGCGGTGGAAGCGGAAGTGTACGCGTCAAGCACGTTCTTCACCGCCATCGTGGTGTGGTTGATCATGGTCTGGGTGGAGCGGCCGGACGATATTCACGGGGACGCGTATCTTTTGCTTATCGCCTACATGATCGGCCTGGCCATCGGCGTCCACCTGCTCAATCTCCTGGCCCTGCCCTTCATATTCTTCATCATCTATGCCAAGAAATTCGAGATCAGGATGGCGAGCCTGCTCAAGTTCGCTGTCGTGGGTATAGTCGCGGTCGCCGTCATCTACAAGGTATTTATTTTCTGGAGCCTCAAGATCCCGTTGGCCATGGACCGTTACGGACTGGCAGGCATCTCGATGGCGTTGCTGTTCGGACTGCTCATCTATCTGAGCTACTATTTCATCCGTCGAAACAGCCACACCGCCGCATTGGTGACCATGTCTTCGCTCCTGATTTTCATCGGTTACTCCACGTACGCGGTCATCCTGATACGCTCCGGCATGAATCCGAACATCGACCAGAACGATCCGGCTACATGGACCGCCTTCGTGCGTTATTTGAACCGGGAGCAGTACGGCGATTTTTCCACCTTCCCTCGTGTGGCACCGTTCTGGGACTATCAGTTCAACAAGATGTTTGTCCGCTATTTCAATTGGCAGTTCGTCGGTCGTCCGGACGACGCCGCTTTGTCGCTTATAGATCAACTCCGCAACGCTATCGGATGGACGGTGGATAGGTTCCAGGACACACAAGAGGACCGTTTCGGGTACATGTTCACCGTATTCAGCATGCGCGGCCTTTACGCCCTTCCCTTCCTCGTCGGTCTTTTCGGCTTGGTGCATCATTTCAGCAAGGACTGGAAACGGGCGCTTGCGGTGCTGGGCCTTTTCATCATGACCGGGGTGGCCATCATCGTATATCTGAATCAGCCCGATCCGCAGCCGCGGGAGCGCGACTACTCCTACGTCGGGGCGTTCTTCTCCTTTTCGATCTGGATCGGGATCGGAGCGTACGCCATTCTGGAGGCTATCGAGGAGCGCGTCGCGGACGAGCAGAAGCGTCGCCTGGCTATGTACGGGGCCATGACACTTCTTTTGCTCCTCCTGCCCGTCAACATGTACGCCTATAACGCAACGACCTCCAGCCGTCAGGGCAACTATGTGGCATGGGATTACTCGTACAATCTCCTCCAGTCCTGCGAACCAAACGCCATTCTGTTCACGAACGGCGACAACGACACGTTTCCGTTGTGGTATCTGCAGGAAGTCGAAAAGGTCAGGCCGGACATACGCATTGCAAATCTCAGCCTGCTCAATACGGACTGGTATATCTACCAGCTGAAGAACCAGGAGACGGAATACCATCTTGCGGACGGAAGCGTGGTGAAGGCGGAAAAAGTCCCGATCAGCTACAACGATCGCGAGATTCTCGGGGATCCGAATATTCCCAATTCGGCGATCCAGCCGACGCGGTGGAGGACCCGCACGTTCAACCTCGAGGTACCTCGCGACGTGTACTGGAGGGACTGGGTGGACTCGGACAACCCGCTTCCGCAAGGCCACGATACCGCGTCTATTCCGCGCTTCACGTTCGAGGTCAAGCCGACCATATCCGGCCAGGGCCTCCGGGTCCAGGACATGCTGATTCTCGATATGCTGATCGCCGGCAAGTGGAAACGGCCGATCTATTTTGCCTTGACGGTCAGCGACGACAACAAAGTGGGGCTGGACCGCTATCTGCGGATGGACGGGCTTGCGTTCAAACTGGTCACCGTTGCGGACCAGGACATGTCCGCGACCAGGCTCTACGAGAATGTATATAAGAAGTTCTTGTTCCGGGGCATGGACGATCCCGGCGTGTGTTACGACGACAACGTGCGTCGACTGACGCAGAACTACCGGACCCTGTACCTGCGTCTGGCAGAGTATTTTCGGCAGAAAAAATCGGGTGCCAATCCACGATTGTCCGGCCGCGTGGAAACCGTCCTGCCGGAGATACCGGATGTGAACCACAAGATCATCGCCATCCTCGACGACATGGAGCGAACGATGCCTGACAGCGTCATCCCTGTGAGGGACTATCGCATCAAGGTGACCATCGGCCAGTTCTACGCCGATGCTGGCAAGCCGGAGAAGCTCCGCCGGTATATGGAGGAAGTCCTGGCCAATGAGAAACTGTATCGTCTGGACAATAACGCCCGCGTTCGCATCGCGGCCGTGTATCAGTACTCGTTGAAGGATTACGATGCCTCCATAGCCCTGCTCAAGCCGGCCGTGGAGACCGATCCCAACAACGGCGAGGCCCTCGGTTGGTATATCCAGGCGCTC
>JBBIJR010000086.1:0-13183 GCA_037445875.1 Bacteroidota bacterium
GAGAGATCCATGGGCATACGACATGACCGGGTCATGGGACCCTCCCCGCTGGAACGGTTGCAGGATAGACACAGCAATATAACAAGGCAAGGAACTTCGTGCAAGAAATGCTTTCCGTTCCGGTGCGGTCGAACCCCTCCGGCCCTCCCCCTGCGCATTTCAGTTTTACCAGCGACGACAACTTGGAGCGCGCAGGGGTAGTGTCTGGACGGGATGGTACAATTGGCAATTTTCTGTTCCGTTTCGTAGATTGAGGCGACACTAACGGGAGGCTCCATCAAAGACTACCTCCACCATACGTTCGACGCGGACGATCCGGAGTTCGTCTCGGTCATAGACGAAGCTCCGCTCTGGTCCGCCCCGTTCGGCCTCGCGCTCCTCGATACCGTCCGGCTGAGGCCAGGCCTAACCGTGCTCGACGTGGGTTGCGGATGCGGATTTCCCCTGGTCGAACTGGCCCAGCGCATCGGGCCGTCGGGACGGGCGGTCGGCGTCGATTCGTGGAAGGCCGCCGTGGAACGGGCGCGCCTGAAGGTCCGTGTGCACGATCTTCACAACGTGCTCGTTTTCGAAGCGACCGCCGAAAAACTCCCGTTCGATCCGAACACGTTTGATCTTGTGGTGTCCAACAACGGCATCAACAACGTGGAAGACGCCGACCGTTCTCTGGCTGAGTGCCGGCGCGTCGCCAAAAGCGGCGCGCAGTTCGTCCTCACGTACAACCTCGAGGGCACGATGCGGGAATTCTACGACGCGTTTGAGGCGGCGCTGGCCGCACACGGCCTGCACGACCGGGTGGAACAGATGCGGCTGCATATTCAGAAAAAGCGAAAGCCGCTGGAGGAGATGAAGGCGTACCTGGTGAAGGCCGGCTTCCGCATCGCGTCGGTGGCAGAAAAGAGCTTTGTCCTGCGTTTCTCCGGTGCACAGGCATTCTTCAACCATTCGCTGATCAAGTGCTGGTTCCTCCCCTCCTGGAAAGAAGTGGCCGGGCCGGGCGATCCGGCGGCGCTGTTTGCCGACATTGAACAGCGCATCGACGCGTCGGCGGCAGAAAGCGGGGGGTTCGCCGTGACGATTCCGTATGTGGTCATGGATACAGTGGCCGATTGACTGGCGGTCACAATAGTTCCTTGTAATATTGACTGCAAGCTATATCGGCACCGTCTGCGCGCAACCGTGAGCGATCAGCGGACCCAGCCTTCGCGGGACCCGATCCAGAAGATCCAGCCGACCAGGGAGAACCCGACTCCCGCTCCGAACAACATAATCAGCAACGGCCACCCGATGCCGGTCTTGAGCACACAATCTGCCGGATTTCGCGGGTTGTAATACACCGTGATCTTCGTTCCTTCCTTGTACCGGCGGACGATCTTCTCGGGCTCGAGTTCGTCTCCCGTTTCGAGCTGGCTTGCGTCGAAGTTGGAACTTGCGTAGGACTTTCCGCCCACCTTGAACTCGTAACGGATGTCCGGGCTGTAGAACCGTCCGGACGACTGTACACTTGAGTGAATCACTTTGCCTCGGGTTGAGGGCCAGAAGAGGGTCGAGATCATCTTCCAAGCATTCCAGCATCCGGCGGCCATCGCCCCGAAGCCAAAAGCGAAAAACAACACCGGGCCGATCCAGTACAGCAGGTAGTAAGCGTAGGGATCTTCCTCGGCCACCGACGGCGCCTCTCCCGGGACCGGCAGGTGTTCGGCCGTGATCCCGAATCCCGCCCAGAGAACCAGTGCGGCGGCGACAAAAAGAGCGACCGGAGCGAACCACAGGTAGAAGAAGGATTTGATCCGCGCATCCTGCGGGAAGTCGGGGTCGTAGAAGAGAGCGACCTCCTGGTCAATGGTATACGCGCCGGCGCTGTGGCTGGATTTTGGGTGATATTCGACGGTCTCGCCGGAAGCCGTATTGAATTCGATCACCGGTCGAAAGAAGTTCTTTCTATCCGCCGATCGAATGCCCTTGACGCGTCCGGTCGCGGCGACCGACCGTTTCAAGAACCGGACCGTGTTGATCGTCAGAAAGAGAAAGAAGAGCAGCAGGATGCTGCCGATGCCGATCAACAGAATACGTACGATCAGTAATTGAGTCATGACAGGGTTCCTCCGAATAGGTGACGCCGGGGAACGAACGAAGCGTCCGCCGCTCGGCCTCGTGGAGCAGACTTCTCGTGACCGAAGAGTCCGTGGCAGCGGATATGTCTGGAAAGCGATTCATCATCGTGGATCCGTGGCTACAAACTAAAAACGATAGAAGAGCCCATCGCTCATACGACCAATGTACGTCGCGGGCGTACAACAAGCAAATTTCAGTAATCAGTAATCGGCAGTCGGTAATCAATTCCATGCGATCATACGTTGCTGGTTTCCGGCTTCTGAACGGTCCCTGTCAAAAAGAGGTTCGGATCCGATATCGCTCCGGTCTGCGGCAAAAACGATTGCAGTATCCGCGTCGATCGTTTACTTTCCAAGAAAACGGGCGGACGCCCGATTACATCCCAGGAACGCATCGATGAGAATCATCTTATTTCCCTTCCTTCTGACCGCTGGACTGTGGGCCCAGGGCCGTACGACCATGGAAAGCGAAAAGATCGTGGTTGCCGTGCTGCCGATGGATGCCGTGGCGCTGTCCGATAGGCCAAACCGGACCGTGACAATCGCCGCCGGCGACACTTCGGTTACCCGCACCGAGGAACCGCCCGGTCTCTTCGACCACAAGGCCGCGCTGGAAGCGTTCGCGGAAGCGGCCACGCAAAAGGTCGTCAACGCGTTCGTGAACCTGAAACGTGTGCGCGTCGTGGAACGGTCCGCGCTCGATCGAGTATTCAAGGAACAGGAATTCCAGCTCACGGACGTCGCTTCGCCGGCCGAGGGTGCCCGACTCGGCGAGTTGCTCGGCGCATCCTTCATCGTGCAGGGCCAGCTGCAGCAGGCGTCCGTCGTTCGCAGTTACTCCATGTGGGACACAGCCCGGACGTCGCCCGGCTATACGGCGACGGTGGAACTCAATCTCCGCCTGGTCAACGTGTCCACCGGGGAGATCACGGCAAGCAAAGACTTCAGCGCGACCAACGGCTTCCTGCTGCAGAACACACCGTCCGAGGCGGCGTACTGGGCGCTGAACGACGGGGAGAAGGACATCGTCAAATGGCTGCGCCTGGCGTTCCCGGTCGCGGGATTTGTTTTTGAGATCGCGAAAGCAAAGAAGGGCGCCGCGCAGGAAGTCGTCATTACCTGCGGCAAAAATCTCGGCGTGCGGAAAGGCGACATCTTCCGGGTGTACTCGGAGCAATCGGTTGAAATCGAGGGGAAAATCGTGACTCGAAGTTCCGACGTCGGTAAGCTGGAGGTGAAAAAAGTGGAGGAGGACGGCGTTTTTTCCCGCTGCAGCGTCGAGAAAGGCGGAGGGGACATCGCCGAGCAATTTGCCTCAGGTGTGAAGCTGAAGGTCGTCCAGGTGAAGAAGTAGGACCCGGAAGACCGCGGGGTTTTCAGGCCTCAGGTTTGAGCCGTAGCCCCTTCGGCACGATCCACCTTTCCGACCATTCGAACAGGTACTGCGCACCGATCGCCAGCAGGGCCGCGGGCACGGCGCCCTCGAGTATGAGCGGCACGCTGTCCAGGCGGATGCCGGTCAGGATCGGCTGGCCGTAACCGCCCGCGCCGATCAACGCCCCCAACGTGGCCGTTCCCACCGTGATCACCGCCGACGTCTTGATTCCCGCGAGGATCATGCGCGAGGCCATCGGAAGCTCGATTTTCCGGAGGCGCGCCCCGGCGGACAGGCCCAACGCCTCCGCCGATTCCCTGAGCGGCGGCGGGATATCGCTCAAACCGGCGTGCGTGTTGCGCACGATGGGAAGGAGGCTGTAGAGGAACAGCGCCGCAACGGCCGGAGCGAAGCCAATGCCGAGCAGGGGGATCATGAACACGAGGAGTGCGAGCGACGGGACCGTCTGAACGATACCGACGGCGGACAGGATCACCGCGCCGGCGTTCGGATGTCGGAACGCCCACACCCCCAGCGGTACCGCGATCACAATCGCTCCGCTCAGCGCAACGAGGACCAGCCACAGATGAGCGAGCGTGTTGTGCAGCAGCCGCGTCCGGAACGTTCCCGATTCAACCTTCGTCTTCAACCCCAGGCCAGATTCGATGTACTCCGACGCGACCTGCTCCTCGGTCATCCGGTCGAGTTTGACCTGCGCGTTCATGCGGATCATGGTCCGTTCGTCGATATTCCCTTCCAGTTGCTCTACGGCGTGCCGAACCGCAGGCGCCGTTTTGCGCAGCGCGAGGCGGTATAAAACCACGGCATGATAGTCGGGGAACAGGCGCCGGTCGTCTTCGAGAACACGCAGCCCGTAGTATCCGATCTCCGCGTCGGTCGAATAGAGGTCCGTCACGTGAATGTCGCCGGACGCAATGGCCCGATAGGCGACGTCGTGATCGAGTCCGAACACTCGCGCGGGGCGCAGTTCGTACGTCCTTCGGAGCGACGGCCAGCCGTCGGCGCGGTCCATGAACTCGTTGGTAAAGCCGACCACGAGGTCGGGATGGCGTTGCAAACCGGAGATCGTTCGAAGACCGAGGCTGTCTGCGACCGGCGCGCGCACGCCGATGGCGTAGGTGTTGTTGAATCCGAGTGGACGTGAGACTCCGACGCCGAACGCTGCCAGAGCGGAATCCAGGCCGCTCATCGGGACGCGTCCGCCGAGGATCTCCTCGCCGATCGTACCCGTGTACTCCGGATAAAGGTCGATCTCCCCGCGGACCAGCGCGTTCCACAAAATGCGCGTCCCCCCGAGCGCCCGGCGATGCTCTACCTCGACACCTTCGTGCCGGACCAGCTGCGTCAGAATTTCCCCAAGGATCACGGACTCGGTGAACGTCTTCGATCCCACGCGCACGGTCGCGCCTTGGGCGAACAGCGTGGATCCGCAGACGGCCATGGCCAGCAGCAATCTCACGCCGTACCTCCCGCATTTATCATGGGGCGCTGTGCGAGCACAAACCGCGTCACGAATTCATCCGCCGGACGGTCCATGAAGTCACGGAGCGTTCCCTCCTGAACGATCGTGCCGTCCCTCAACAGCACGATGCGGTCGGCGAAAAAATGCGCTTCTGAGAGATCGTGGGTGACGAGGAGAACGGTCTTCTTTAGCCGGGAAAAAATATTCTTGAGGTCGTCCTGCAGATCGTACCGGTGCATCGGATCGAGCGCACCGAGCGGTTCGTCGAGCAGCAGCACGTCCGGATCGAGAAAAAGCGCCCGCATGAGCCCGACCCGCTGGCGCTGTCCGCCCGAGAGTTGTGCCGGATAACGGTCGAGCCAGGGTTCGGGCAATTTCACCAGCGCGGAGAGTTCCTCCAGCCTCCGGCCGATCGTTTGCGACGGCAGGCCGCGGTGCTTCGCCATGAGTTCGACGTTGTCGCGAGCCGTGAGGTGAGGGAACAGCCCGCCGTCCTGGATCACGTAGCCCGTCTTGCACCGGAATTCATCCGAACGCCCGCGACCCAGCGCGCGTCCATCCAATACGATCTCGCCGGCGTCGGGATGAAGCAGGCCGAGGAACAAGCGAAGGAGTGTGGACTTTCCGCAGCCGCTGGGCCCGATGAGCACGCAGGTCTGTCCTGCCGGCACTTCCAGATCGAGCGGACCGAGGGCGTGCACGGTGCCGAACGACTTGTTTATCCCTCGGAACGCGATCATGGGGACAACTCCGGAGCGTGCGGGATCAAAGAGCGGTCATGAACAGGACGCAGAAATACTGCCGCCGGTCCGTCCAGACGTGTTCGACCGTGAACAGGTCCCGGGCGAGTTCGGCCACTTCCTCTGTAGCGTACTTGTAGGAGTACTCGGTGAGGATCGTTTCGCCAGGGTCGAACGGAAAACGCGTTCCGTTGACGGAAACCGTCTGGCGTACCTGACTGACCAGGTGCATTTCGATCCGGCCCATGGCCTCATGGTAGAACGCGCGATGCTGCCATTGCCCGACGTAGAAGTCGGCGTTCACCAGCCGGTTGACGTGGCGAAGAATGTTCAGGTTGAACGCAGCCGTCACGCCCTTGCTGTCGTTGTAGGCCGCGTGCAGTACGGCCGGGTCTTTCTTGAGATCCACACCGAGCAGCAAGCCTCCCCCGGAGCGGGCCATGTGTGCGAGACGTTCCAGGAACATCCGGGCCTGTTCGGGCGTGAAGTTCCCGATCGTGGATCCGGGAAAGTAGACGATTCGCCGGGCCCGCAATTCGGGGATGTCGGGTAGCTCCAGCGGTTGCGTGTAGTCGGCCTCGAGCGGCAGGATGCGCAGGTGCGGATAGGCTTCCTGCAGGCGGGCAGTCGTTGCCGTGAGATGTTCGCCCGAAATATCCACGGGAATGTACGCCACAGTCGAACGCAGCCGGTCCAGGAGCAGACGTGTCTTGATACTCGAACCGCTTCCGAGTTCGATTACGACACACCCGCTTCCCATGACCGCGGCCATCTCCGCGGCGTGATCGTGCAGAATGCCGATCTCCGTGCGCGTCGGGTAATATTCGGGCAGTTCACAAATACGATCGAAGAGCCGCGAGCCGGCCTCATCGTAGAAGAGCTTGCACGGAAGCGAGCGAGGCGAACCGCGCAGCCCCTGCAGAATTTCCTCCTGCAGACCGATACCCGCCGGCGAGGGTCCGATGTCGCTTCGTTCAGGCATCTTCGGCCAGACGTATGCCGCTGAACTGCCAGCGGGCCTCGGGAGGGAAGAAGTTCCGGTACGTGGGACGAATGTGTCCGGAGGGTGTCGCACACGAGCCGCCGCGGAGTACCATCTGGTTGCACATGAATTTGCCGTTGTACTCGCCGATGGCGCCGGAAGCGGGGCGAAATCCCGGATAGGGGACGTACGGACTCTGCGTCCACTCCCACACGTCGCCGTACATCTGCGACAGACCCTCGGATTCGGTCGCCGAAGCCCCTGCGGGGTGCAGGTACTCGGAATCAGAGAAACGGCCTTCGATCGGCACCGTAACGGCGGCGATCTCCCACTCCGCTTCGGTCGGCAGCCGCGCGCCCGCCCATCGCGCGAACGCATCCGCCTCGTAGTAGCTCACGTGGCATACCGGTTCGTTCGGATCCCAATCGAGCAGACCGTGCAGCGTGAAGTGCTTCGAGTGCTTGTGCTCGTGCGTCCAGTAGGCCGGGGCGGTCCAGCGATGCGCTTCCACGACCTTTGAGCCGTCCGAGAGCCAGAGCTCGGGACGCCGGTAGCCGCCGTCGTCGATGAATCGCTGGTATTCGCCGTTGGTGATAAGGCGCGAACCGATGCGAAACGCGTGGACGAACAGCTGGTGGCGCGGAGATTCGTTGTCGAAAGCGAAGGAGGCTTCGTCGTGTCCGATTGCGTAGAGCCCTTCATCGAAGGACAGCCAACGATGT
This sequence comes from Bacteroidota bacterium, assembly GCA_037445875.1. Lineage (GTDB taxonomy): Bacteria > CLD3 > CLD3 > SB21 > SB21 > JBBIJR01. The sequence continues at coordinate 7,417 of JBBIJR010000086.1, forward strand.
TCGGGCGGGGCCGGGGCCACGGTGCGGTTGGTCGGTGCCGCGCGGTACGCGGGCCGGAGCGGATTCACGGACAACATGTGCTTTAGGTCCGTCAGGATCAATTCCTGATGCTGCTGCTCGTGATGAAGACCCAACTCGATCACCGGAGCGAACCTCTCGATCAACGCGTCGTCTGCGCGTTCGAATAAGGCGGCCATGCAGCGGTCCACGTGCGCGCGGTATTCGTAGACCTGTTCCACCGTCGGACGAGAGAGCAGACCGCGCTCGGGGCGGGAGAACCGTTCACCGACCTGGACGTAGTACGAATTGAACAGGTAGGTGTACAGTGGATCCGGCGATCGGTACGAGGGATCGGCCGGGCTGAGCAGGAACGTCTCGAAAAACCAGCTTGTATGGGCGAGATGCCACTTGGCCGGACTCGCGTCGGGCATCGACTGCACAACGTAATCCTCTATGGCCAGGGGACGGCAAAGTTCCTCGGTGAAACGTCGGACGCGCGAAAACGCCTGCGCGTACTGCTGGCGCGGCGAAATCGCCGCGGCCTTAAGCGACGGGGAAGCGATCATACGGCCTCCTCGGTGTTTCGGAAAATGGATAAGGTCAAAGTAAGCGCCTTTTGGAGATTGCCAAGGTCTTTTGCGCGCTCCGTATCGCGCGGCGCGATACGCTCGACTCGAGACTCGCTTCGCGAACTCGTCGAGCGGTCGTGTTTCTCGCTCAGGAGGAAAAGGCTCACTGTCCCGTCAGGTTGGTCTGTTCGAACGCTGACCGTCACTTCATCCATTCCACCCCGGCGCGATGGAACGTGCGCAACCATTCGAGCACTTCGTCGCCGCCCTTACCAGTTCGGGTGAGTTCCTCCATCAGGAGGTACGATCCCTTCCACGACTCGCTCCATCGTGCGCCGTGAGGCAGCGGGGTTTGTCTCATCGCATCGGGAAACGGATACGCCGTCGCATAGAAATACGGTTCCGGGATTCCGTCGTCCCCGCAGGAGAAGCCAAAGTTCATCTGTTCGTCCGCGCTTTCCTCGTCGTTCGGATCGGCGTCCGGAACGAGTCGCCCGGAGAACCACAGCACGGCGACGTCGAAATGGTGCGGCCACAGCTGCACCGGGCCCGTCGAACCCCGCAGTTCACCGCGGAACGTATTGAGCACGTGATCGACGGAGGTGAGATTGGCGAGGAATGTATCCGCCGCTCGTTGATCGTACCGGGTAACCGGAGCATTCTTGAACGAAGCGAACTCCTTCGGCGGCTCGATATTCATACTGCGCAGCGTTTCGGCGAGTTCACCGGCCATCTGGCCGCCGCTTCTACCCGCGAAGGACCAGACCGTCCGATCGCCGCGGCTCGTTTGCACAAAGAGTTCGTGCTGCGTGAGATCCAGCGCGAGTTCCAGCGATCCGCCTTCGTACGCGACGGGCGGCGTGACCGGGCCACGGGCAGAGACGCGCAGGCTGATGTGGAACCAATGCTTCTGGTACGGCGTGAGTTTCTGCCGAACCGCGCCGGCCAATTGCGCGGCCGTGTGCAGCGTGTCGTGCGTCGAGCGCCACGCCTTGAACGGCATGGATTGGAAACGGACGGTCATGCGAAAACCCGTTGGTGAAAGGACGATTCATCTCACAAAACGGCAAAAACGGAGGAAATATTCCGACGGAAAAAATGACAATTACCCCTCTATTCCCTCCGTCTTTCCCACTCGCTTCTGAGCATGAATCCTTTCGGCGAGACGGCGCGTTCGACGGCGAGGATGCCGTTGATGTGGTCGATCTCATGTTGCAGAAGTTCCGATAAGGCGTCACGCGCATCGAGGGTACAGCGATTTCCGTGCAGGTCGTGGTACTCGACCGTGATAAAGCGCGCTCTTGAGACGCGCACGAGCAGGTCGGGAAAGCTGAAACAATCGTCCCAGAACTCCAGGCGTTCGGGGCTTTCCCGGGTGATCACGGGATTGATCAGCGGACCTTCGAACTCCGCGGACGGCATACGGATGAAGATCACGCGCAGCGGCGCACCGACTTGGTGAGCGGCGATGCCGCGGCCGAAACCGGTACGTCTGCGGAAATCCTTCAGCGTGTCCTCCAGGTCGCGTACCAGCGAATGGAGTCCGCGGTCGCCGAAATCGGTGACCGTTCGTCCGTTCTCCCACAGGACCGGATCTCCGAGCAATCGTATGGGCCGTGCGGGCATGGTTACTTCGCGTTGGGATCGGACTGCCAGACGCCGAGGATCACGCCGTCGGGATCTTTGAAATACGCCACCCAGCCGACCGACGGCACGGCCATTTTCTCCACGACGATCTGACCACCCGATGCCTTGATCGACCGGATCGCATCGTCGAGGTTGGGCACGTCGATCGCATTGGTCATCGGTTGCATCGGATCGCGGCGTTTCATGATCGCACCGTTGATGCCCGGCCAGTCGTCGGGTCCCGTGCGGGCGATCCAATAATCGAAGCCGGAGAATTTCTCGAACGTCCATCCGAAGACGCGTTCATAGAATGCCATCGATTGTTCCGGATCGTTGGCGGGTATTTCGAAATGTGTGATACGTGGCATGGAGCCCTCCTTTGGGACTGATGGATACTCGCTGACGCTTCGGCACGGGGAGACGGTCCGCCGTCATACCTTTCCAAACGCCGCGTGATACTTCACGACGGATCGAGTGTTACCGAAAAGGCCGGAACGGAATTCGATCACCATGAACGCCTCGTCCGGTGCGTCGTACTCGCAGAGAAGCCCTTTTGACGAAGCCGGCACGAACCCGAATCGCGGATAGTACTCCGGGTGGCCGAGTACCACAACGAAACCGAATCCGAGCTTCTCGCATGCTGCGAGTCCATCCCGCACGAGCATCGAGCCGACACCGCGGCGCTGATAATCCGGATGAACGGCCATCGGAGCGAGCCCCATGCCTCGGGCCTTGCCCACGGGAGGTTCGAGCGTGACAGGAGAAAAGAAGATATGACCGATTACCTCTTCACCCATCACCGCCACCAGCGAGACAAAGGGCGACGCCGCGATGCGGAGCGTGTCCACCAATTCCGCTTCGGCCTCCCGATCGAACGCCAGCCGGTTGATCCGGTGAACCGCCGCATGATCGCCCTGCACTTCACGGCGAACGGTTACGGATACCTTGGGCATGGACGGACCCTTTTTGACCAATATGCTCCGATTTTGCCACGGATGCAACGGTTGACCGCATCTAACCCGCGGTCCGGCATGATGGAGAACAGGAACAGCAGGGCGCCCAGCAGGGGATCGGAGGTTCTGGCGCTGCGGTGGAGAGTGGCCAGTACGAGGGATGGGACCGCTCCCTGTGCGGCCCCGGCGAGGAGTATAACGGTTAGAAGTTCCACGCCCCGATCGACTCCAGCTTCGTTGATCGCGAGGCGGATACGACGCCGGTCCTCGCTTTAAGGATCATCAAGCATACGGCCGTCGCGGGTATCATCCAGGGAAGAACGCGTATCATTCCCGGCACCATCAGGCCTACGGCCGCGAGTACCTCCGCGATGCCCAGGAACGTGCGGAACCACAAGTCAAACTCCCTGTTTATGATCTCCACCAGTTCCGCAGGGGGAAAAAGTAAGAGATGGCCGTGCCACAAGAAAAGGGCAGCAAGCAATACCTGAAGAATCCACAGCACGATGTTCATTAATTTACCTCACATGATTCGATGTTGAAGTAATGGGTTTATTCACACGCGAGGGCCTTTCCGTCATCGGGAAGGCCGTTCGGCAGCCAGTCCTCGTCTCCGCTCACTCTGCGTTACCATTTCCGTCAAATCCGCCGCGGGCCGGACTTCCCAGTTGCTTCCCATCCGCAGGCTGGGATGCTGCGACATGAGCTGAATGGCGTGGTTCAGGTCGTTCGCCTCGAGAATCATAATGCCGCCGATCTGTTCCTTTGTTTCGGCAAATGGACCGTCTGTAACGGAGACCCGGTCGTTGGCAAATCGCAACATGGCGGCGGTCCCTGAAGCTTGCAAGGCCACGCCGCCGACCATGTGGCCGTTCTTCCTGAGTACGTCGTCGTACGCGAAGCACGCATCCACGAAAGCATTCCGTTCATGTTCAGACATGGTCTCCCATTTCTTCTCATCCGTGTAGCCAAAGCAGATGTATTGCACGGTGGTGTTCTCCTGTAATTAAGGGTTTTGGTCGGTTGGTTGATACTCCAGCAGCACAATGCCATTGGTGAATACTCTGGAGTCGGAGGTTAACGGACCTTGTTCTTCAAGTTTAGAAATAATGTTGAGATAGCTTTCTTCATCTCTATTCTGGTTGAGTTTAAATACATTTTCAATGCTCTCAGCTTTAAGTTCAAATTAAAGTTTGTGTTGCAATACGTACTAGCATATATCAATTTTCAATGCTCTCAGCTTTAAGTTCAAAGCCAACGATGGCAGGCATCATCTTGCTCAAAAACTGCTCAGGAAGATTGTCATAGATGGTTAGGGATTGTGAATTACCGTTTTCAAACTTTAACGTCAACTTCCGCATAAACTCAGTTAGTTCAGCATTTGTCATGAAATTGACCTGTCCCGCAATATGAACACTCATATAATTCCAAGTGGAACCTATTTGCGGATTACTATACCAAGACGCACTGACATAACAACTGGGTCCTGTGAACACAAGTAATGCGTTTAAATTTTCACCGAAAGCCTTGTGGTGGCCGGTGTTTCGCATAATGTGTCCCTGTAAAAACAGCTCGCCATTTCTTTCATCGAGTAAAACAGGTATTTGCGTGGCAACTTGTTTTCCTGATAAGAAACTACCTGTCAAAAAAGCAAACGGGTGTTCTTCTATGAATTCTAAAATTGTCTGCTTGTCTTTTTCTTTGAAGTATGAAAAACTGTACATATAACCTCGTCTTTATTAGTGGTTGTGAGTCCTCTTACCTTGAGAACAGGCGCCGGCGAGAACCATGAAAAGGCCAAGAAGCACAACAGAATTATTTCTCATGACATCCTCCTATAATGCGGTTGTTAGTTTCAACTAGCGCGGTGGTGGCGCATAACGTCCCGCCGCACCACGCAGCGGCGAGCACAACGCATTTCTATCAAATGTGCGAGAGATGGGCTGCCAAGCGGTGCCCGCGTCCACGCGAGCAGGCACCGGCACGACGCGGCACCTTAACGGAAGCCGTGTGGCCTACCGTGTTCGGGTACCGCCAAAAGGATCGTCACCTTCATCGCTTTGTCAAGCCGTCCCTCGCGATGCCGAGACTGCCTTCTTGAGAACAACGATCTGACCGGCATGGTAAAGGTCGTGCTGAGGCGCGCCGAGGAATTGGGTGTAGGCGGAATATTCAGAGCCCAGTTCCCGCGAAAGTCGCTCCGCGGGGAAGGCCCGTACGGCGCTCTGGAGCTGTTGATTCAGTTGCTCCAGGGTGTGCAGGGTCTCGCGCCAGGCGTCCGAACTAACTTCTGCGACGGGCGGCCATGCCTCTTCTGGCGCAAGCTGCATGGCCATTCCGCGAACCCTCCCAAGAACCAACCTGTATCCACTGGTCATGTGGAGGACAATTTCCCAAATGCTGTGCGCGCCGGCCACTGGATGAGCTGCGGCGTCTTCCGCTGATACACCCGTCAGTACCTCGCGCACCGATGGCCCATGCCAAGACTCGCCCCAGAAGGCTCGTCTGATCTGATCTGCAAGGATATCCACGTCCAGTGCCATAATTTCTCCTTTCCTTAGGTCGGCCAGGGTTTGCGAATCGACCTTATCGGTTTTGACCTTGGCATAGGAAATGGCT
>JBBIJR010000087.1:0-4427 GCA_037445875.1 Bacteroidota bacterium
GGAACTCACCATCGCCCCGCCGAGCGCGACATACACGAGTCCACAGGGAAGGAAACCCGTCAACATGCCGAGCCCCGCCAGCGACCAAAGCGATGCGTGGCCGAGGAGCCGACTGAACCATCGCGACCATACGGCATATCGTCCTCCGCCCTGGTAGCCAAAGAACATTTTTTCGGTGAACCGGCGCGGCAGCAGGACGGCCACGAGCATCACCGTACCAACCGCGACGGACAGGGCCTGTTGATACCCGGCCACCCGGACCGATGCGCCGACCAGCCCGACGACCACGCCCATACCGCCGTACGTCAGCGACTTACCGGCGTGGTAAATACCGGCCTCGACGAAACGCATCCCCGCGGACGTGGGCCGCGCGGGCAGGGTCAGCACCAGCGGACCGCACATACCCGCACAGTGAAAGCTCCCCATCAAGCCCAGCATGAACCCCGTCCAGAGCTCCATGCGCTTACTCCACCGTGAATTCGTCTTCGTTGTAGTACGTCACCGCGTCCACCTGCCAATCGACCTTCATTTTCCACAGACCCTTGATCTCCCCGCGGATCGGAAACGACTGCGAAAGGTCCGAGCCGGGACGAATGGGTATGCGATAGTCCAGTTGAGAGTCGGAAGGCCGGTAGAAAGTGACCGTACCGGCTATCTGCCGTCCCTCCAGCGAAGTCGGAAACTGCAGCCGAATCTCCGTGCTGTCGAACTCCCAACTAAGTCCCTCCGTCAATTCTGCCGTACGGTGGACTTTGTCGATGTGATCCTGGTACCGCACTTCCCGGTCGTAGTAGTCCGGAGCCACGAGTTCGACGCGCTGGAACGTGGAAAAGAACAGAAAACCCAACGCGAACAACGCAAACGACCCATACAAAACGATAATGCCGAGGGCCCAGTTGCCTTTGAGTTTCATCGAGTACCTCTATTTGTGGACGGCGGCCGCGGGTGCAACGAACGATGTTTCCACTTCGTCGATGAGCCGATCACGGCTAAACACACCCAGCCGGATTTTCATGTGGACGCCCGTGACGGCCGACGGAGGCATGGAAACGACAAACGTGGGTTCGACAAGCCCGCCCGCTTCGACGATCATGCTGTCCCCGTCGGTCAATTGCACTTCCGCGTCGAGGCCCGGTGTGCGGATCACGATCGGCAGGGTCTCGAAGGTCTTGTTGACGATGTTCGCCGTATACTCGTTGGTGATGCGGCCTTCCGGTGTCACCCGGTACAGCGTCCCGCGCGCCCGGAGGATCGTTGCTTCCACGTCGCTCCTCGTGGCGGCGAGAACGGCAACCAGGCCCATCAGCAGCATTAGAACGGCCGAATAGCCGATGATGCGCGGCGTGACGCGGAAACTCTCCCCCGCTGTAATCAGGTTGTGGGATGCATAACGAATGAGCCCGATCGGCCTTTGTATTTTCCCCATGACGCCGTCGCACACGTCCATGCAAGCGGTGCAATTGACGCACTCGAGCTGCGTTCCGTTGCGGATGTCGATGCCCGTAGGACAGACCTGCACACACAACGAGCAGTCGATGCAGTCTCCCCGTACTCCATTGACCGCGACCTTCTTCAGCGGGCCGCGCGGTTCGCCGCGGCGAAAGTCATACGCCACGACGATCGAGTTCCTGTCCAGCAGCACGGACTGCAGCCGGCCATACGGACAAACGTAGATACATGCGTTTTCCCGGAACCGGGCAAAGATGAAATAAAACAGCCCGCTGAAAAGCAGCATGAAGGACAGGCCCGCCAGATGCTGGGCCGGGGGGTCCGTAATAATCCCGACAAGCGAGTCCACACCGATTATCCAGGCCAGGAGAATGTTCCCTACCACAAACGACAAACCGAAGAAGATCGTGTGCTTCAGAGACTTCATGAAAATCTTTTCCAGGGTAACCGGCATCGCATTCAGCGCCCGCTGGCGGGAGCCGTCACCCTCGATCCAGAACTCTACCTTACGAAAGACCATCTCCATGAACACCGTTTGCGGACACGCCCACCCGCACCACAGGCGCCCAAACACAGCGGTGAAGAGTACGACAAAGACAATCAAACTGAGAAATCCCAGTGCGAAAATGTGGAAGTCTTGCGGCCAGAAGGCGAAGCCGAAGAGGATGAACTTCCTGTTCACCACATCAAAAAGGAATAATGGGTGACCATCGGACTTGATGAACGGCACGCCTGCCATGAACGCGATCAGCAAAACCGCCACCACCGCCCGGGCACGGTGATAGGCACCGGCCGGTTTCCGCGGATAGATCCAGATGCGCTTTCCCTTCTTGTCGATGGACGAAACGCTGTCGCGAAACGTGTCCGAAGGCCCGGTGGTGGCAGGTTCTTCCTGGTGCAGGTTCGTCGGCGCCATGGTGTTTCTTTCGGGACTCATGGGGCGCTACTTCTGGACGAGTGTTCCCTGGGGTGCCTTCGGATTCGGCGGATTCGTACCCTTGAGGGTCACGATGTAGCTTCCTACAGGCAAAAGTTCCTCTTTTTTCAGTACCTTGCCCCAGGCGATCATGCCCTTTTCCGGTACGCCCTTGACAATCGTTTTCATGATCCCATTGATGTCCGAGCCGTGGATCCAGTAGTCGTCCGTCAGATTCGGCCCGATCCCGCCTTCGCCGCCCTGCCCATGGCACGGCACGCAATTCTTCACATACACTGCTCTGCCCATTTCCAGACTTGGCCGGTCGTCGAGGGCCGTGAAATCGTAGACCTCTTCCACTTCTTCGGTCTTCTTGACGACCACGCCGGCGCGTTCGGCCATCATCCTGGGCGTCCGGTCGGATCGCGTGCTCGAGTACGGCGCCCGGTACCCAAACGTAAACAGAGACGAACGTGTGTAGTCCGGATCTTTTTCCTTGGTCCACATCGGATCGTATTCCCGCATCAATTCGTCCCTGGAACGGTCGCCGACTTCGAACACATGATAGTACAGCAAGTAGATCACGGCCCATGCGATGGTGATGTAGAACAAATTCAGCCACCACGGCGGCAGCGGATTGTCGTACTCCCGTATTCCGTCGTAGTCGTGATCGAAGACCCGATCCTTTTCATCCATCATGACGCGTTCCTCCGTTGTTCGGTTCGGGGCCGGACGTGTCGAGCGGCAATCGCTCCATGTACTGCACGTGCTTCCGGTCCATCCTGACGAGCCACACAACCACCAGGACGAAGACCGTGAAAAAGAGCAGCAAGGAGACAATGGGGTACACCGCGATGCCGTCCGCCGGTTCAAGAATGTTTCTGAACATGATTTTGCTCCTCACTTGCCGGTCGTACGAATGTCCGTTCCCAGCCGCTGCAAGTATGCGATCAAGGCGATGATCTCCTTGTTGGGCAGGACGTCGATACCCGCCTCTTTCAGCTCCCCGGCAATGGCTTCCGCCTGCATTTGCAGATGGCTCTCCGCCTCGGCCTCAAAGCCCGCTGCATACGGGACTCCGAGGGCCATCATCGCGCGTACCTTACCGGCCGACAGCCGCGTGTCCAACTCGTTCTCGATCAGCCACGGGTAAGGAGGCATGATCGAACCCGGAGACACCAGCCGCGGGTCCGACATGTGGTGGTAGTGCCAGGCGCTCGGATATTTCTTCCCGATGCGGTGCAGGTCCGGTCCGGTTCGCTTGGACCCCCACAGGAAGGGGTGATCGTATACGAATTCGCCCGCTTTGGAGTATTCTCCATACCGTTCCACTTCGCTGCGGAACGGCCGGATCATCTGCGAATGGCAGGTGTAACAACCCTCGCGGATGTACAGGTCTCTCCCTTCCAGTTCGAGCGGCGTGTACGGCTGCACGCTGGCAATCGTCGGGACGTTGGATTCGATGACGAAGGTCGGAATCAACTCCATCAAGCCTCCGATCAGAATCACGACGAGCGTCACGACCAGGAAGGGCATCGGCTTGCGCTCAATCCAGCGATGGACGTAACCGTTGTCATGACCGGTGGGAGAAGGTATCGCCGCGGGAACCTGCGCCTCCTCCTGGGCGGTGAAGGTGCCCTGCTTCATCGTCTTGTAAATGTTGTAGAACAAGATAAGGATGCCGGAGAAATACATCGTTCCGCCGATGGAACGGATCACGTACATCGGGATGATCTGGGTGACGGTCTCCAGGAAATTACTGTACTGCAGGATGCCCTCGGGTGTGAACTGTTTCCACATCAGGCCTTGCGTAATGCCGGCCCAGTACATCGGCACGGCATAGAACACGATGCCAAGAAAACTGATCCAGAAGTGTGCGTTCGCCAGTTGGACGGAATACAATTTCGTCTGGTAAAGCCTCGGGATCAGCCAGTACACGATGCCGAACGTCAGAAAGCCGTTCCAACCCAGGGCGCCGATGTGCACGTGGGCGATCGTCCAGTCGGTGAAGTGGGAAAGCGCGTTGACGCTCTTGACCGACAACATCGGGCCCTCGAACGTC
>JBBIJR010000087.1:4437-13038 GCA_037445875.1 Bacteroidota bacterium
ATACCGTATGCCGTGACCGCCACCACCATGAATTTCAGGACCGGTTCCTCGCGTACGCGGTCCCAGGCCCCGCGCAGGGTCAGCAGGCCGTTGATCATGCCGCCCCAAGACGGCGCAATGAGCATGATCGAGAACACCGTGCCGAGGGACTGTGCCCAATCCGGGAGCGACGTATACAGCAGGTGATGCGGCCCCGCCCAGATGTATAGAAAGATGAGGGCCCAGAAATGAATGATCGACAACCGGTAGGAGTACACCGGCCGGTTCGCCGCCTTCGGCATGAAGTAGTACATCAGCCCCAGGTAGGGCGTGGTCAGGAAGAAGGCCACGGCGTTGTGGCCGTACCACCACTGCGTGAGCGCGTCCTGCACACCGGCGTAGACGGAATAGCTCTTGAAGAGGCTTACCGGAATCTCGATGGAATTGACCACGTGCAGGACGGTCACGGTCACCCAGGTGGCAATGTAGAACCAGATCGCCACGTACATATGCCGCTCGCGCCGGCGGAGGATCGTCCCGAACATGTTGATGCCGAAGATAATCCACACCACGGCGATCAGCGCATCGATCGGCCATTCCAGTTCCGCATACTCTTTGCTCGTCGTCATTCCCAGTGGTAACGTCACCGCGGCCGCCACGATGATCAACTGCCAGCCCCAGAAATGGAGCCTGCTCAGCAGATCGCTGAACATGCGCGCTTTGCACAGGCGCTGCAGCGAGTAGTACAGTCCCATGAAAATTCCGTTACCGACGAACGCAAAGATCACCGCATTAGTGTGCAGCGGGCGAAGCCGGCCGAACGTCAGATACGGTATGCCCAGATTCAGAGCGGGCACATACAACTGGACGGCGATCACCAGACCCACCAGCATGCCCACGGCTCCCCAGATGAGGGAAGCCATCGTGAACCATTTGACGATCTGATTGTCGTACCGGATCCGCTCGGTGGAAACGCTCACCCGGACGTCCTGAACGGTCGTTCCTTTCTCCATACGTTAGTTCTCCGTTGATGGGGTTGATGGGGTTTTTGAACCTGCCCTATTGCTTTCTTCCATGAGGATGCGCACCGACGGTCCGTAGGTGTCTTCGAATTGACCGTTTCTGACCGCCCACAGAAACGCCACCAGAAATCCGGCGGCAACGCTGAGACTGACGACGATTAGAACAAGAATGACCGACACGGTGCTACCTGAGACCCAGGTTTCGCGCTTGTACCGAGACGGCGCCGACTGTCCAGGCCACCACGCTGATCGAACTGAGCGGCATGACGATCGCGGCGGACAGCGGGCTCAACTGCCCCTGCACGGCAAGGCCGACCGCGACGAGATTGTAGAGTCCCACCAGCGCAAAAGCCGCGATCACCGTACGGCGAGCCCCCTTCGCCAGCGACAGTACCTCCGGCAGTCGCGGCAGGGCATCGGCATCCATGATGGCGTCGCTGCCCGGTGTGAAAGAGGCCGTGTTCTCCGTCACGGCGATTCCCACGTCGCTCTGACGCAGGGCGCCTGCGTCGTTCAGGCCGTCACCGATCATGAGGACCGTACGCCCGGCCTTTTGCATCGTCCCTATATAGGTGAGCTTGTCCATCGGCAATTGGTTGAAATAATACTCCGTGTTCTTCGGCAGAACGCTATTGAGCAGCGACTGCTCGCGCTCGTTGTCGCCCGACAGCACCGCAAAACGATATCGGCCTCCCAGAACACGCGCGACCCGTTCGATCCCTGACCGTTGGAGGGCCTGAATACCGAATCGGCCCACCACCACGCCGTCCACCGAAACATAGGTGCCGGTGCGTCGGTCGGCATCGAAATCCCGATCAGCAATCGGATGTTCCCTGTCGCCTTTCAGCCATGCCAGGGAACCCAATCGGATCCGATGACGGTCGACCACTCCCTGGATGCCGCAGCCCGGTATCTCCTCGAATGAACTCACCGCCCATAAGTCATCAGCCGGCAGCGCCTCATACACCTGCCTGCTGAGCGGATGCGCGGACAACCGAGCCACCGAACGGACCCATTGCTGTTTGCGCGGGGAGAGCGGATCCCCTTCGTACACGATGCGCCCGCCGGTTGTCCGTGTCAGCGTGCCGGTCTTGTCCAGGACGATCGTGTCCACGCCTGCCAGGAGTTCGACCACGCGGTCGTTCTTCAAGAACACCCGGTGCTTCTCCAGCACGCGGAGCGCCGTGCCGTACGCAAACGGGAGGGAAAGAGGCAGACCGCAGCCGCATGCCACGATCAGAACGGATACCGCGACGGAGACCGGAGAAACGCCCCCGGACAACTGCCAGTAAACGGCCGCCGCGGACGCGATGAGCAGGATGGAGCCGGTGAAGTACTTGGCCGTTGTTTCCGAGAGGCTCCGGATGAGACTGCGCGGCGCCGATGTGAAAGCCCCCTCATTCCACAACTGCGTCAGATAACTTGAGGAAGCGGTTTTGACCACCCGCATCTCCAGGAGCCCGCCAACCTGGCGGCCTCCGGCATAGAGCCGTTCACCGTGGAGCACGCGCACGGGCTCCGACTCGCCGGTAACAAAACTGTAGTCCACCAGGGCTTCAGGACTAAGCAATTCGCTGTCCGCCGGTATCAACTCGCCGTGTCGGATCCTCAGTACGTCTCCTACGACCACATTCTCCAGCGGGACAATCCGCTCTGCGGTACCTTCGCGACGCACGACCGCGATGGGAAAGTAGGAGCGGTAGTTACGATCAAACGACAGCGCGTAGAAGGTCTTCTGCTGGAACACTTTGCCGAGCAGGAGGAAGAATGCGAGTCCGGCCAGGGAATCGAAGTATCCCGGACCGCTTCCCGTCAGAATGTCGTGCAGACTCCGAACGGCAAGGCTCAGGACGCCTATGGAAATCGGCACATCCATGGTAACCGAGCGTTCCCGCAGGCTGACCCACGCACCGCGAAAGAAGTCCCCCAGACTGTACAAGACCGGCACCGCCAGGAGTATACTGAGCCAGCCGAAAAATCGCCGGAAGTCGGTATCCAATTGCCCGCCCGAAAGATATTCCGGCAGAGCAATAAGCATACTGTTGCCGAAGCAAAACGCGGCGACGCCCAGCTTGACATACAGCTTACGTGATACCGCGGCTTTACGCGCCACGTCGTCGCCAGGCTCCGAGAAGTCCGGCTCGTAACCGATTCCGGCCAGGAGTTCGGCAATACGGCGCAGGGATGTACGCTGCTCATCGAAGTCGATCGTCGCTTCTTTTCTAAGGAAGTTTACCCGTGCGGTGAGGACGCCGTGATCGAGTTTGGGAAGATTCTCAAGGAGCCACAAGCATGCGCTGCAGTGAATCTGGGGCACCCGCAGTACCGTTCGCAAATGACCATCATGGGAAAATCGGATCCAGCGCTGAGCCAGATCGGGCACGTCGAGGAATTCATAGCGTATGCGTGGTCGAGCTCTTGGTGTGATCCGTGCCTCCTCGGAGAAAGCGTAGTAGGAACTGAGGTCGTTGTCCATCAGCAGTTGATATACCCATCGGCAGCCCTGACAGCAAAAGACCTTGTCCTCTACGCGGACCGAGTCTTTGCCGCACGGATCGCCGCAATGGGAACAGGCCGGAGTCTTGATTGGCGGCTGAGGGCTATCGGTGGGTTGGGCGTCTCGCCGGGTGACCGTTTTGTCCATGGTCTCGTTCACCGACAACCTTCCTGAGTCAGCGCACAACGGAGCATTGCCCACGGCCAGCGAAGAGGGTGCGGGCCAATAACCGACGCGATGCTCGAAAGTCCTTCGATTCCCGCTTGGGAGTCAATTCTCCCATTGCAGAGTGGTTTGTCTTGTTTCGCTGGAACACTCCTCATGTATTGCAAAGATAGAACGCCGTCTGCAATTTTCCCATGATACGTCTCAGTAGGAAGTATGACTTTTGTCATGTTTTATATGAATTTGAATTGATAAATAGATTCTAATCTCTCAAGAGTTCTGGTTTTTTTCGCGGAGCGACACGCTCCGGCATTTTTCGTTTGACAATTGTGAGTCGTTAGCTAACTTGCTCTGCGCCACAGCTATGATGCGCCTTTTAGGCTCCGGTAACCTACTCAAACTCACAACACTTTCTACAGGTGTGCTACATGAGAACGATTCTATGTATTCTCTCATTGGTCTTGGCAGAGACGGCCCTATCGCAGACCAAGAAATCCGACAAGGATACCACCGACTATCTGTCCTCCGGCACGTTTGCCGGTCTCAAACTGAGACTGGTCGGTCCGGCGCTTACGTCGGGACGGATCGTCGATCTCGCCGTCAATCCGAGAGATCCCGGTCAATGGTACGTTGCAGCAGCATCCGGCGGAGTTTGGAAGTCCACCAACGCGGGCATTTCGTTCTCTCCCCTGTTTGACAAGCAAGGCTCCTATTCCATCGGATGTGTGGTGTTGGACCCGTGCAATTCCAGTGTAGTATGGGTCGGTACGGGAGAGAACAACAGCCAGAGGAGTGTCTCGTACGGGGACGGCGTCTACAGGTCTCCGGATGGCGGCAAAACGTGGAAGAACGTCGGACTGAAGAAGTCCGAGCACATCGGCAAGATCGTGATTGACCCAGCAAACAGCAACATCGTGTATGTGGCCGCGCAGGGCCCTCTCTGGGGTCCGGGCGGAGATCGTGGCGTGTACAAGACGACGAACGGGGGCGAGACATGGGACCTGGTACTCAAGATCTCGGAGAACACGGGCGCCTCCGATCTGGCCATGGATCCGAGGGACCCTAACGTGCTTTACGCTTCCGCCTATCAGCGGCGCCGCCATGTCTGGACCCTCATCAACGGAGGCCCCGAATCCGCCATTTACAAGACGACGGATGGCGGACGAAACTGGACGAAGTTGACGGAAGGTCTGCCGAGCGGCGATGTGGGGCGAATCGGTCTCGCGGTGTCTCCCGTGAATCCCGATGTCGTGTACGCCCTGATCGAAGCGTCCGAGGGGGGAGGCTTTTTCCGTTCTTCCGACCGCGGCGCCTCGTGGGAAAAGCGATTTGATTATAAATCGACCAGCGCCCAGTACTATCAGGAGATCTTTTGTGACCCGAAAGACGTGGACCGGGTGTACAGTATGGACACGTACCTCAAGTACACCGACGACGGCGGCAGGACGTGGACCCAACTGGGCAATAATCACCGTCATGTCGACGACCATGCGCTGTGGATCGATCCGGACCACACCGACCATCTTCTGATCGGCGGCGACGGGGGGTTGTACGAAACCTACGACCGGGGCGCCACGTTTCGCTTCTTCCCCAACCTGCCGGTAACCCAGTTCTACCGCATATTCGCGGACAACGCTCAGCCGTTCTATAACGTCTACGGAGGCACGCAGGACAACAACACCTGGGGCGCTCCGGTTCGAACCACCAACAACGGCGGCATCACCAACGACGACTGGTTCCTCGTGGTCGGGGGAGACGGATACAAGGTCCAGGTAGACCCGCACGATCCCAACATCGTGTACGGCGAGTGGCAGTACGGCGGGCTGGTGCGCTACGACCGGAAGAGCGGCGAAGTGCTCTTCATACAACCGCAACCGGAAAAAGGCGAAGCCCATCGGTGGAATTGGGACACACCGCTGCTAATCAGCAAACACCGTTCTACGAGACTGTATGTGGCCGCCAACAAGCTGTTCAGAAGCGATGATCGGGGCAATTCCTGGAAAACGATCAGCGGCGACCTGACACGCCAGATCGACCGCAACCGGCTGCCCGTCATGGGAAGAATCTGGCACCCCGATGCAGTCGCGAAGAACGCTTCGACCTCCTTCTACGGGAACATCGTTTCGCTCGCCGAATCGCCTACGAACGAAAACCTGCTCTACGTCGGAACGGACGATGGGCTTGTGCAGGCAACGGAAGACGGAGGCCAGAACTGGCGGAAGATCGACAGGTTCCCCGGCGTGCCTGAATTGACCTACGTGAGCGACCTGTACGCTTCGCTCCACAACGACAACGTGGTGTACGCGGCTTTCGACAATCACAAAAACGCAGACTTCAAACCGTACTTGCTGCGCAGCAACGACCGGGGAAAAACCTGGACTTCTATCCGCTCGAATCTGCCCGACAACGGCCCGGTTTACACGATCACCGAAGACCACGTCAATCCCAATCTGTTGTTCGTGGGAACCGAGTTCGGCCTGTACTTCAGCATCGACGGCGGAGCCAAGTGGGTGCAACTGAAGGGTGATTTTCCCACGATCGCCGTGCGTGACCTCGAGATACAGGCCCGCGAAAACGACGTGGTCGTGGGAACGTTCGGACGGGGCATTTATGTCCTGGACAACTACACGCCCCTTCGGGATCTTACGACGGACATGCTGCTCGGCGCCGCCCATCTGTTCCCCGTCAAGGAAGCCCTCATGTACATGCCTGACTATTCGAGGGAAAAATATGACCAGGGAGAGATGTTCTGGCGCGGCAAGAACCCGGACTTCGGCGCAACGTTTACTTACTATCTGAAAGAATCGATCAAAACCCGCCGGGAGCGTCGAAAGGAAGCCGAGGCGGATGCGGAGAAGAAGAAGGCCGCCGTCCCCTATCCCTCACTGGACGCCCTGGTCTCGGAAGAGGATGAACAGGCGCCGTACCTCCTGTTCACGGTGACAGACGAAGAAGGGAGCATTGTGCGCAAGCTTACCGCACCCGCTGCGGCGGGGATAAACCGGATCACATGGGATCTGCGATTCCCGAACGTTGCACCCTTGACGGACAAGACCGAGACCAACAAGAATGCCGGGATGCCCGTTCTTCCGGGAACGTACAAGGTGACCATGTCCAGTGTAGTCGATGGATTGGTTACGCCGCTTGCCGGACCGGTTACGTTCACATGCCGTCCTCTTGACAATACCACGCTACCCGCAAAAGACCGGAAGGCCCTCGTGGCGTTCCAGCGGAAAGTGGCGCGTCTGCAGCAGGCGGTGCTCGCATCCAACGCCGTTGTAAACGATCTGGACGCGCGAATCAAGTTGGTGGAAAAAGCGGCCTTTTCCACGGCCGGTGTGCAGATGGCACTGATCGAAAAGATCCGCCAGGCCCGGACCACATTGACCGGCATCCAACGGACGCTGACCGGCAACAAAGTCCTGGATCGCCGGAATGAGAACCAGCCGCCCCCCGTGACCGACCGGCTCAACTACATTCTCTGGGGCACGTGGGAAACGACATCTGATGTCACGCAAACTCAATTGGAGTCTTACCGAATTGCGGCCGAGGAGTTCGCCCCTGCGCTCGACAAACTGAAAAACCTGGTCAATGTCGAGCTCAAGTCTCTTGAGACCGAGCTGGATAGACTCGATGCGCCGTGGACGCCGGGAAGGTTGCCGGATTGGCAGGCCGAATAGGTACTCCTCGCTCCCGAAAGGAGCGGTGTTGCATTTTTGCCGAGGTAAGGTTAACTTCACGAGTCACGATCAAGGAAGGACACTGCATGATGCGAATTCTTCATGCGATCCTTATGCTGGGGATCGCGGCGGGCATGGCGGAACCGCAGGACAAACCTGCGCGGGGACCGAGATTGCAATTCGATGAAACTGCGTTTGACTTCGGACGCATAAACGAAGGCAAAGTGGCTGAACATATTTTTCGATTTACGAACGCCGGTACCGACACGCTGAAAATCACCAAAGTCGACGCGTCCTGCGGGTGCACGGCCACGGTGCTCACCCAGACGACCATCGCCCCGGGCGGACAGGGGGAGATCAAAGCAACGTTCGACTCGAGGGGACGCATCGGCAAGGCTAGGAAGAGTATTTACGTCCGTTCCAACGATACCCAGTCCCCCATTATCACACTGATGTTCACCGCCGAGGTCCTTGCCGCGTCCAAGGAGGAACACGGGAGTTTTCTCGACGTTCTCAAGAACTAGACGTTGAAGTACTTCGCCTGCGGATGATGGACCACGATCGCACTGGTGGATTGCTCCGGCTCGAGGTGAAATTCGTCTGTGAGCGAAACACCGATCCGCCCGGGTTCGAGGAGAGTAAAGAGCTTTTTCTGATCCTCCAGATTGGGACAGGCCGGATAGCCGAAGCTGTACCGTGAACCCCGGTATTGCTGCTGGAACAGTCGGCGAATATCGGGACTGTCCTCCGCAGAGACCTGCAGTTCCGCCCGTATCGTCCGATGCCAGTATTCGGCCAGCGCTTCGGCCGCTTCTACGCTCAATCCGTGAAAATAGAGATAGTCGGCATAGTTGTTATCGGCGAAAAGCTGAGCTGCGAATTCCGATGCCCTCCGCCCGACCGTGACGAGCATGCAGCCGAGGACGTCCATCCTGCCCGACGACAGCGAGGAGAAGAAATCGGAGATACAGTAGAACGGTGCTCGCGGCTGTCTCGGGAAGGTGAACCGCAGCCGTTCCGTTTTTTCGTCCTCCCCGTACACGATGAGATCGTTTCCTTGCGCCTGGCACGGAAAGTAGCCGTATACCACTCGGGGCTGAAGAAGCCCCTCCTCCACTGCACGCTGTTTCCACCGCTCAAAAATCGGCCGCACCGTCTCTTCCGTGAACGTTTCGTATTCTTTCGGTTTCATGGAGCCGCGAGTGAACTGCCATTGGCCCCGAAACAAGGCGATCTCATTGTTGAAGGGATAGACATC
>JBBIJR010000088.1:0-12984 GCA_037445875.1 Bacteroidota bacterium
GCGCGACTTCGAGAGCTTGATCAACAACGGATCGCTGAACGCCTGAACGTAGTTCTTGAGAAAACCGCTGCATTTCTTCGCCAGTTTGAAATTCGCCAGCTGGTTCAGCGGCAACAGTATCGGGATCAGCAATTGCTCTCCCTGCACAAAACCGATGCGGAAGAATTTCCTCAGGTAGAACGGAAAATAGTCCCGCAACGATTGCCGTGTATCCGACCAAGTGACGTACGACCATTGCACCAACGGCAACAGGTCCCGCAACATGTACACCCGCACACCCACCATGACTGCGATGCCGATGAGGATGCCGGTGAAGTAATGTTCCGTCCCCCAGGCCAGATAACACGCCAGAGCGAACACGTTTTCGAGCAGGCCGGCCCCCGATTCCAGAAAAGCATCGCTTCCGAAACGCTGCCGAACGGCAAATATCGCTGCGGAAATGCTCTCCAGATCTGTCAGAAACATGTGAAGGGCACACAATAGAGCGACAAGCGGCAGGTTGAGCTGGCCGACCTGGTCCCGCAGCCAGTCGGATCCCAGAAGCGCAATGCCGTAGAAAGCCATCGCGAGGGCGGCCGCCACGGCCATCCGGACCAGCGTCGACGGCCAGACAATCCGGCTGAAGGCCTCCGCTTCGCGGCCCGCCTTCATCAGCGGCGGAGCCTCCCGAATCACGCGAAAATGCAGTCCCACGTCGCAGATGACCCGCGACAAACTGACGGCCGTCTCGTACAAGGCGATAAACGCAAAGATCTCTTTGGGAAACTCGTAGGCAAAGTAGACGGTGAACAGGATCGAAAACACCGCCACTGAACCGCGTCCGAGCAGGATACGAAACGATTTCCGCGCGAGACCCGCCACTACTTAAAACCGTAGGTGATGGAAAATTTCCAATCCATGAAACAATCGCCGTCGCGGAACATCATGTTGTAGTCCTGCACGACGAACGGCTCGGCCTCGTAGTGCATTTTTTTAATGATATCGATGTTCTCCTGGGGAATACCGGAATTGTCCAGCCAGTTGTTGAGGCTGCAGTTATTCATGACGACAGTCCTCGTCGTCACACGGTCGAATCCTGCGTTCACAAGGATGTTGATCAGGTCCACTTCCGTCAGTGTGTTACGGTCCTCCTTATATCGGAACATCTCGGTGTACCATTTGACGGTCCGCAACGACGGTGGATTGCCCTCGCAGAGGATGAAACAACCGTCTTTCCGGAGCACGCGGCGGACCTCCAATGCCGCACGGCCCACGTCGTTGACGTGATGGAACACCATACGGGCGGTCACCAGGTCAAAGTGGTCCGATGGAACGTCGCGAAGGTCTTCCGCATTTGCCACACGCAGGGTATACGATGACCGGTCTTTGATGCGTTCCAGCATGGCCTCGCTGTAGTCGACACCCCAGCACTCGGCGTTCGGCTTCACGGCCCGCACGGCCTGCAGCACTTTGCCCGTGCCCGTACCTACATCCAGAGCCCGGGTGACCGACAGCGGCATGACGATCTCCAGGATGCCGTTCATCAACACATCCCGGTTGACCCAGTCGAGCTGGTCGTACTTCTTGGCCCGCTGCGTCCAGTCCGTGTGAATCTGGATGATACGCGTCAGAAAGGCCGCATTGCGCTGCAGTTCCGTTAAGGCGTTTTCGCTGCGCAGTTCCATCCAGCCGGACTTCACAATGTGCCCGATGATCTTCTCGCCGTCGCCAACCATGCGGTTGATCAGATCGCCGATATGCGTCGTCGGGTCGATTCTCGACCTCACGTAGGTCCACTTCGGCTGCCGGATCAGAAGGAGTCCCGTGAAGAGGAAGTACGATTCCGGATCGGCTCCGATGCGTCGGACGTAGCCCGTTTCGACCACGGCTTTTTCATTGAAGGCGCTTTGTTCATCGATCATGCAGCAGGCTACAAAGTCTTCATGGGATTTGAGGACCTCGGACACGATCCGCGGCTCAAATACCGTGTCGCCGTACACGACGAGGACATCTTCCTCCTCACCGGTCAGGGCCAGGGCCAGGGAGCCCGCACTCCCGGTTCGTTGCCAATCCGCGTTACGGATCGCATGAACGTCCGCTCGATGAAAGCGTTCGGCTTCGTGGCCGACAACAACTTCAACGCGCTCGATACCGGCATTGCGGAGGATCGAGACCTGCAAATCGATTACCGGGTGGTCGCCAATCGGCAGATTGAATACCGGTTCCGATGAAAAGCTGGGCGCGTTGGCGCTGAGAATGATCGCTTTCAATCGTACACTCCTTGGTTACTGAACGGTCCTTGAGGTTGCGGCTGCTGAACGCACGGATCCCGCCGTGAAGTGCCGGGAGAGCCAGAACAGCAGGGCTACAAAGCCCCAGCCAGACATACCGTAGAAAAAGGCCGCGGGCCGGCCGACCAGCAGTCCAATGGTAAATACCAGCATGTTAATGTTCCAGCGGGCCCCCGCGATTAGTCTGAAGAAGCGGTCGAATGGCGTAATGTCAAAAATGGAAATTTTGTATCGAGCCTTGAATGAACCGGTGATATGGCGGGATACGATGTACATCAGCACGAGCAACAACCCGTTCCAGAATACGGGACTCTCCACCGTGCCACCCGACAGCCCCCATCCGATTGCGACGTACCAAAGGCTGTGATAGACACGATGGGAATACTTATCGAGGTAATGTCCAAGGCGGCTGGTCTGAAATGTCAGTCTCGCCAGAACACCGTCGGTAGCGTCGCCGATCATCGACACCAAGCACAGCAGCAGGCCAGCGGCAAACGCGCCTTTGGCCAGAAACGGAAGGGCCGCCAACGCGACAACTAAATAGCCGATGGTCACCTCGTTGGGCGTCAGGGGTGTTGGTGAGGTAAGCGATACAACCGCACGCACGATCGGACGGTACCCGTATAAATAAATAAAGTCCAGGCCCCCTTTGTACGCCAGCCGGAACATGATCGAACGGGCCGCACGTTCATCGTCCGGCGTCTCCAGTGGAATCAGGTAAGGCTCGATCCGGTGGCGCAGAGCCGGGATGTAGCTGTCGAGCTCTCCCGGCCGTTGAGGTTGCCCTACCAGCGCGAGCGTGGCTTCATACACTCGGTCGGGCAACGGGACCGCGACGCGATGCAGGCCGTCCCGTCGAACGAGTGCGACGGCCGCCTGCCGGTCGTGAATGACCACGGCGCCGGAACCGTTGCCCACGGCCAGGTGCGCCAGTATGCGGCGGTCACAGGCGACGCGGCCATCCAACACAAACACGGCGTCCACGCCGCATCTTCTTGCCTCCTCGATTGCCTCGTCGAGCGACCCGGTGAATTCATGAACGGCCAGCCGCTGCATGGGTCGGCGGTTCTTCCAGCGCAGGGCCTGACCGTCTTGCGTCCGCATGAGCACCACCTGCGTCACGCCCTGCTCCATCAGTAAATGCAGGATGCGCTCCAGATTCGTCATGCCCCACAGCCGTCGCACCGATGCTGGATGACGGGCATCCACTATCGCCATCATGTCTGCTTCCTCCTTGAGTGAATTTGTGCGGTGGCCCCGGTTCGTTCGGCCCACAGCCATGCGAACCGGCCAAGATGCCACACCCAGGTCAGCAGCGCCCAAAGAGCCATAAAATAGAACGCCACGCGGGGCGCTTCGCGGGCGCTGTCCGGACTACCCGACGCGCCGAGCGCAAGGCCCACCGAGAGACCCATCGCGAGGATGAACAAATTGATCGTTCGTTTCGTTGAAAAGAGGTGGATACGCTCATCGAGCGGCCGGTAATCCAGCATGGACCGGCCAAATGTGCTGTAGAATGCGTTCCGGGTAAATTTATCGGCCAGGATGATCATAAACAAGGCAACACCGACCCAAAAGACCGGGTCGAGTATGCGACCATTCGAGAAATGCCACCCCCAGGCGAGGCTCCAGAGCGAAACGGCCGGTGTGCTCGTCAGGCGGTCGATCTTGCCCGCGAACGGCGTCCGGCGAATCGTGAGGCGTGCCAGTTTGCCGTCCAGAGAGTCGCACAGGATGAACGTGAATGCGACCGCCAGACCGGTCCACAGCCAACCGATGGCAAACAACGGGACGGCCGCCATCGAGCACAGGATGCTCAATGCGGTGACCCAGTTCGGCGTGACACGAGTCGGGGCGAGGAGCCGAACCAGCCCGCGAACGGGGATCTTGTATCCGTAGGTCGCGATGAAGTCCATTCCACCTTTGAAGGTCTGTTCGTAGAGTTGGTTTTCGAGGGTACGGATCATGTCCGGACCGTGGACGTCGATCATGAAAGGACGGACGAGCCGGCGAACTTCTCGCACATACGAGTCCATTTGTTCGACGCCGAGGTTTTGGATCGCGCCGGAACGAAGGCCGTCCTCAAGGACTTGGTCCAGCCGTGCGTCGGCCGGAGGGGGATCGGTCAATACGGTTGCACCCAATGAACTCTCAGCAGAATGGATTCGGAGGGATGCCGTTGCGTCCAGTACATACCGCAGGACTCGTTCGTCGTAGCAAATGTGTCCCCAGAGAATTGCCATCGGGCCGTTTCGGCGACGACGTACGTCGAGCACATCGCCGTCGTGGAAGCAGGTATCGACGGCTATCGTGTAACGCGGTCTGAAATCGCGGCGCAGGACAGGCGTTTCGCCCCGTCGCACGACGACGATCACGTGGTGCGCTCCCAACTCGTCCAATTGGCGCAATATCCGCTCGGCCATCGAGACACCGAAGATCGCGAGCCGGCTCTCCTCGCGTCGTGCATCCAGTATGATTTGCATAGCTATTCAGTCGATTCCAACCTGCAGGTCACGGTCGGGCAAAAAAAATACTGCAGCCGGAGCTGCAGTATCGTTAAAAAAAAGACCAACCGCTATGGGATTCGGTTCAACCCGCCCGTTTCATGGCCGCGGGAACGGCCTTGTGCATCCGGGCGTAGTGACCGGCCGGATTGGTGTTCATCAGGATGGTTTGTTTCATCAATCCGGACATCTCGGTTTCCAGGCTTCGGAGATCTTCCGGAAAATCCAGCTCGCCGTACTTGAATTCGGTCACGTCGGCATAACCCACCGGATGGCCCGCATCAATCATGTGCTGGATGGCCTTCACGAGGAAAGCATTGCGTTTGATGTCTTCGACCATGGCCATGTCCAGGGCGTACTTGAACGAATGGACCCCGGCCCCCCGGAAAGCACGCAGGCCGATCGACTCGCCGTGAGCTTCCAGATTGTCGATCTTCTTGCTGATGGCGACCACAAGCTCGCCGGCCATCCGGACCTTCATATCTTCGTCATCGTAGCTCGGATTGCGGTGAATGGCAATGCTCACCGTCTGGTCGGTCCGGCGGAGAACTTTCATCAACGCCTGACGATCGAACACATTGTCACCGTTGATCACGAGGAAATCCGAATTCATCTCACCGCGGGCCAGCCACAGCGAGTACAGGTTGTTGGTCACGTCGTATTCGCGGTTGTTGATGACCCTCAAGCGGAGATCCAACCCGTGCAGTGCGACATAGCGTTCGGCCTGATCCCGCAGTTTTTCGACGCGAAAACCACCGATGATTACGACTTCTTTGATGTTGCAACTTGCCAGCGTTACCAGCTGGTATTCCAGGATGGTCGTGCCCGCTACGTCCAGAAGGCACTTCGGCGTATCCTGCGTCAACGGCAACAGTCGCGAGCCTTGTCCGGCGGCCAAAATGATAGCTTTCATTCCCACTATGCACTCCTGAGTAAGAAGAGACGACGTGGGACACTGCAAAAGAAGTGCCAACCGATACGCTGGGGAAAGGCAGCAGTTGATCATTGTTTTTTAATTTCTTACGAATAGAAACGTGGCCAGGCATGAATTGTTAAGGCAATGTTAAAATTAACAATGCAATAATTTCCTTGCAGGTGCAATCGAAGGATGGCGGAGCATGGCTTCGGGATGAGGGCCGGAAGACCAAGAGGGAAGATCGCAGGTACTATCGTGGAGCGCTGGGCAGCTTCAACACCTCCGCATGGCAAGCTCCCCCTTGGTCATCGCTTCGAGCGGCGTTTCTTGGCGGCCTCTTGCTTCTTGCGGACGGGCTTTGTGCTGGGCTTTGTTCGAGCCTTCGCTCGAGGCCGGGCAGGGGCACGTTTCGAAGAAACTGTCTTGGATGCCCGGTTCTTCTTGAGTGTTTCGTGCGAGGCTTCTACCAACCGCTCGATGGTAAATCCGAATTCCTGCAGCAGCGCCTTGATCGGAGCGGAGGCACCGAATTCTCGCTGAGCCACAATGGTACCATCGGCATCGATGCCGGTGTATCTCCTCCAACCAAAGGAGGATGCCGCCTCGATCCCCACGCGGGCCCGAACGCCGCTGGGCAGTACCTTTTCCCAGTACGCATCGCCCTGACGCTCAAACAGGCTCCAGCAGGGAACGCTGACGACACGGCATCGCACGCCCTCCCGGGTAAGCTGTTCATACGCGCCTATGCATAATTGGACTTCCGATCCGGTGCCCAGCAGGATGATCTCCGGAGTACCCTTGCAGTCTGCCAGTACGTACGCGCCTTTCAGCGTCCCTTCGGCCGATGCGAAGCGGGAGCGATCCACCGTCGGCAGGGCCTGTCGCGTGAGGATCAGTGCCGCCGGACGGTCCTTCAAACGCATGATGTGGCGCCACGCAAAGACGACTTCGTTGGCGTCCGCCGGCCGAATGACCTCCAGATTGGGTACGGCGCGTAGCGAGGCGATTTGTTCGATCGGTTGATGAGTAGGGCCGTCTTCCCCCACCCCGATGCTGTCATGCGTAAAGATGAACACCGACGGCTGCTCCATGAGGGCGGCCAGGCGGAACGTCGGACGCATGTAGTCCGAGAAAATCAGGAATCCCGCACCGTACGCGCGCAGCCGGCTCAGTACCATACCGTTTACCACCGCGCCCATCGCATGTTCACGGACACCGAAGTGAAAATTCCGCCCGCTGTAGTCGTCCTTCGAGAAATGAGGCGCGTTCTGGATGAGTGTTTTCGTCGACGGCGCCAGGTCGGCCGCACCGCCCATAAACCAGGGGACCCTTGCGGCTATAGCATTCAACACCTTTCCGCTCGCCTCCCGGCCGGCCAGCCCCTTCGCGTCCGCCGGAAAAACGGGGAGTTCTTTGTCCCACCCCTTCGGCAGGTCGCCCTGCTGGATCATGTCGAAGTGGTTGGCCAGCTGAGGATACGCTTCACGGTACGCCTCGAGGTTGCGCTGCCACATCTGTTCCTGCTTGGCGCCTTTGCCGACACTCTGAAACATGTACTGGCGGACTTCGTCCGGCACGTGGAAATTCTTCTCGGGATCCCAGCCGTAGTGGCGTTTGGCCGCCTTGATCTCCTCGTCGCCGAGCGGCTCTCCGTGAGCAGCGGCGGTGTCCTGTTTGTTGGGGGCGCCGTACGCGATGTGGCTGTCGACAATGATCAGCGTCGGACGGGATTGTTCCTTCAGGGCGCCGTCGATCGTTTGCTGCAACATCGTCAGGTCGTTGGCGTCGCCGACGCGGAGGACGTTCCAGTGGTATGCGATGAAGCGGCCGGCCACGTCCTCCGTAAAAGCCAGGGAAGTACTGCCCTCGATGGTGATGTGATTATTGTCGTATATCCAGATAAGGTTGTTGAGCCCGAGATGGCCGGCAAGGGAGGCCGCTTCACCCGAGACGCCCTCCATCATGCAGCCGTCGCCCGCCAGCGCGAAGATACGGTAATCGACGATGTCGTGACCGGGACGGTTGAAGTACTTGGCCAGCCACTTCTGCGCGATGGCAAATCCGACGCTGTTGGCGACGCCCTGGCCCAGAGGACCGGTCGTCGTTTCGATTCCGGGCGCCAGACCGTACTCCGGATGGCCGGCGCACATGCTGTGGAGTTGGCGAAATTTCTTGATCGCATCGAGCGGTATGTCGTATCCGTGAATGTGCAGCGTGCTGTACAGGAGCATCGACGCGTGCCCGGCCGACAGGATAAACCGGTCCCGGTTGGGCCAGTGGGGGTTCTTGGGATTGTGGCGAAGGTAACGGTTGTACAGCAGATACGCCACCGGAGCCATCGCCATCGGCGTGCCCGGGTGGCCGGAGTTCGCCTGCTGCACGGCGTCCATCGAAAGCGTCCTGATGGTATTGACGCACAGCGTTTCCAGATCCTGAGCCATGTACATTCCTCCCGCTAAGGTTTAGAGCCAACCCCCGATGGAACAAAACAAAACGGTATCGTGAGAACCTGAATCTGCGCTATTTGATGACGATCCCGGAGTAATCGCCGGCCGGCTTCGGCACCTTGAGGTCCATCCCTTCCATCGTCTCCACCAGGATCTTCGCCACGGCGATGTTCCTGAACCACTTGTGATTGGACGGAATGATGTACCACGGCGCCTTTTCGGTGCTGCAGTGATTGAACACGTCCTCAAACGCATCCATATAATCGCCCCAGAGCTCCCGCTCTTTCATATCGTTCGGAGAGAATTTCCAGTGTTTCTCCTTGTCGTCGAGCCTCGCCTGGAGCCGTTCGCGCTGTTCTTCTTTGGAAATGTACAGAAAGAATTTCACGATCGTGGCGCCGTTTTCGTTCAGCAGTTCCTCGAATTCGTTGATCTGGTTGAACCTTCGTTTGGCTTCCTTGTCTGAGATCATCTTGTGCACGCGCGTCACCAGGACGTCTTCGTAGTGCGAGCGGTTGAAGATCCCGACGTATCCGGCCGGAGGCACGGCCTTGTGGATACGCCACAAGAAATCGTGGCTTCGTTCCTCCTCGCTCGGGGCCTTGAAACTGTGCACGATGCAACTCTGCGGGTTGAGACCCCGCATGACATGTTTGATCGTGCCGTCCTTGCCGCCCGCATCCATGGCTTGCAGAATGATCAGCAGGGACCTTTTTTTCTCCGCCCACAGCAGTTCCTGCAACTCGATCATGCGTATGTTGAACTGCTTGAAATCCTCCCGGCAATCGTCGTTGGACTTGTAACTCAGGGTTTCATCCGGATCGTAATCCTTCAGCGAGATCTTCCTGTCTTCCGGCACGCGGAATTTCTTGACCATGGACATCTACGACACCTCTTTCCGGCTTCATCTGGTGGTAAACTCAGTTCAGGGGTCCGTCGCCGGGCCGCTTATATCGAAACGCGCCGGGTGCTGCGCAGCTTGCGGAGGTTGCCGACGGCTTCGCCGACCGATCTCGGTCGCACGAGCAAATACCGCTGCGTGTAGCACGTCGTCCAGCATCCGCTGCATTGTCTGTACTCCTGCAGGCGCTGTTGGTATTCGTAGCTCGAAAAGATATCTCTCAGCGATTGACGAAACACGTTACCGATGGGGTTTCCTTTGCACAGGTGCACGTCGCCGTTCTCCATGATGGTCGTGCGCGTGGAGAGGTACGGCGATTCGACGAAGGGACACCAGTTCAGGTTCGGGTTCTCGACGTACGGTACGATGCCGGCCAGGAAGGAATCGAGATTCATCACGTCGGGATTGCCCGTGAGGAATTTCATCAGCTTTTCCAGCCGCTCGCCGGGCTGTACGACCATTTCCTCGTCGTAGCGCGTGGAAAATGTGAGGGTGTGGTACATGCCGATGGTCGATTTCCAACCGAGTTTCTTCACATGTGCGATGATGTCCGGGACCTGGTCGATGTTCTTGTTGCTGACAACGGTATTGGCGTACAGCAGCGATTTCTTCTGGCCGTTGTATTGGATCTGGCGGCGCATCTCGGTAATGGCCTTCATCCTCTCCGAAACGACGCCCGAGTAGTTCTTTACGCCGCGGATTTCGTCCCCCACTTCGTCGAAACCGTCGAAAGACGTCTGAATGTGCATGCCGTTTTCGAGGCACACTCGGGCCGCGGGCATGATGCGGTCTTCTTTGTTGTAGAGGCCCGTCACCATCGTTGTGGCGTACCGAAACGTCCGGTTGGCCTCCAGCATCATTTCGGACAGTTCGTCGACCACGGTCACCTCTCCGCCGGAGATGAACCCCACGTAGGCGCCGTAGTCGCGCAGGTTGGCCATCACGGCGCTGAATTCGTCCAGCGTCATCGTATGTGTATTCTTGTACGGGATGACGCACTGGAGGCAGCGCTGCGTGCACTTGTAGGTGATGCGGACTTCCGTACTTGAATTGAAGGGCCGCTGATGGGCCAGGTTGTTGAGTATTTTGAACATGAAAACGGATGCGATGGCGACAATCTGGACTTCAATATAAAGCAGTCCTGCGCAAATAAAAAACAAAAAATCGCTTTTGTCGCTCACTGGAAATCAAGCGTGGGACTCTACTGCAGCGACCCTGCAAAAGACAAGGGGTGATCACCCGGAGAAGAGCGGCCATCCACATCGAATCGTGCTACGAACAACGCAGAAAAAACAATCGACTGTTTCTTGCGGCTGCCTGGAGGGTCAGAATACATCGAGACGGCTGGAACATCTTTCATGCTGGGTGAAAGGGCGGGATATTTCCAAGGACAGGCCTCCTAAAGACCTCGATTAACAAGGGGTTAGCCATGCATACCTCCAATGCTGTCTAACGGTTCACGCCGAATCGATGACGGGAGCAATGGCCGATCCGAAGCCGAGGTAGCCGTTCTCACCGCGCGACCTGATGAGAATTCATCAGGTGATCCGGCACTTCCCCTATGTCTTCGAGCATGGCAACCGCTCCGTCTCCCCCGAGGGTGCGGTATCTATGGTACGTTTTCCTATCTTTATCTTGCTAATACAGGCATGGAATGGGACATCCGGAGGGTTGCATTTCAAGCAACGGTCCCGTACCTTATCGGTAAGGAGGCGTTCGGCCGTGGTACTCCACATTGTTCTTCCGCTCATCGCGTTCTCGTTGCTTGCTCAGACTCCGAGCGACACCAGCCGCGTGCACGGGTGGAATCGACAAGCCTTTCAATTGGTCAACACAGACGCAAAACAGGCGAAGCTCTTTGCCGACAGTGCGGCGGCGCTGTCGAGGTTAATAGGGTACCAGGGTGGACAGGCCGAGGCACTCTTCCATAGCGGGACGGCACTCTTCTGGCTCGGCGAACTGGCCGAGGCGAGAGATTCTCTGCGCTTAGCCAAATCGCTTTTTGAGGCCATGGACTCCACGCGAGGAGTCGTGAAATGCTTGAGGAATATCGGGCTCACCTACTGGCGCGCAGGCGAGTACGTCGATGCACTGGACAGCTATCGGCAGGGTCTGGCTCTACTGGATACGCGCGACGATCCGATTCTGCGCGCAGGGTTGCAAAACAACATCGGACTCATCTACGAACTTCAAGGCGATTACCCGTCGGCTCTGGACTGTTTTATGCAAACCTTGACCATCGGACAGGAAATCCAGCACAAGAATTACGTAGCCATCGCCTACATGAACATCGGCCGGGTGCACCAACTGATGGGCAATCTGGACCGGGCATTGGAGTACGCTCACAAGGCACTCGAACACAACAAGTCCAATCAAGAGACGAGATACTTGCGGCATAACCTGAACAATATCGGCGACATTCATCTGGGTAGCGGGAGTTTGACAAGGCGCTCGACTACTTACGGCAGGGACTGGGATATGCGCGCCAGAGCAATGAGCCGGACGGTATTCTCACAGGCCTGAACTCCATCTGCGCCATCTTGATTGAACGAAACGAGTTAGCGTCTGCACAAGATTCTCTGCGCGAGGCCTTGGCCCTTGCTAGAAAAACCGGCCTAAGGGAACATGAAATCGCAACGCTTCGCAATCTGTCTCGGATCGAACGGAAACAATCGCGGTTGCCCGCGGCCAGAAAGTATCTGAGTCTCGCACTCGAAATCGCTCAAAAGCTGGGCTCGACTAAGGAAATCGCTGAATCCGCGTCCGAACTGACTGAGGTGTACGTAAAAATGGGAGACTTCCGTCAGGCCCTTCAGTCCCATCGCCTGGCCGAGACAATGAGGGACTCTCTCATTAACGAAGACAAGCTCAAGCAGATCGCACGATTGGAATTTAAACAAGCCGTCGACGCCAAAGAACGCGAAAACGACCTACTCAAGAAAAACATGGCCCTCCAACAGGCGGAGTTGGATCGCGATTCCCTCATTCGTACGGGACTCTTCGTGGGACTCGGCTTGTTGACCGTTCTCACGGTCGTCCTCGTCCTCGCGTTTGTGATGAAACGCCGCACCAATGCACAACTGGATGAGATGAACCGAGTCATCTTCAAACAAAACACTCAACTTCGAGCACTGAACGATAAGAAGAACGAATTTCTCGGCGTCGTTGCCCACGATCTGCGGAATCCGATCGGAGCGATCGCCAACGCCATCGAAATCGTCAGCGTGGATGTAGACCCAATATCTTCCGCAGAGAACCGCGCGCTGCTTGCCGATACGCTGGCCTCAGCATGGTCAACAGTCTCCTGGATGTGACCGCCATCGAATCCGGCAAGATCACGTTGGACAAGCGACCTGTCGACATCGAGAGCCTGACTTACTCCATCGTCCGATACCAAAAGCTGCAAGCAGACAAGAAGCAAATCCGCCTCGATGTACAACATCCCGCCGCGGCGCCTGTGGTGCTTGCGGATCCACGGCGTTTATCCGAGGTACTCGACAATCTCGTGTCGAATGCAATCAAATACACGTCTCCGGGCGGACAGGTCAACATCCACTTTGAAAAGACGGACAATCGGTGGATTACTCACATCGAAGACACAGGACAAGGATTCCTGTCCACAGAAATCCCCTATGTGTTTTCAGGGACACGCAAGATGACATCGAAACCGACGGCAGGCGAACCCTCCATCGGATTTGGTCTTCTCGCGGTCAAGAAGATCATCGACTTACACGAAGGAGACATCTGGGTTCATTCGGAACGCGAAAAAGGATCCCGCTTTAGTTTTGCGCTGACTTCAGCGTGACCCGTCGTTTTTCTATTCCCTTCTGACATAAGACCGCCACCTTCCGAGTCGAGAGCATCAATCCGCGTTGCTAGAAAAAAGGACGCTCCGGACGAACAGGTAACGATGCGGTGTCGCCTAACGGCTAACCCGCGAATACCA
>JBBIJR010000089.1:0-12875 GCA_037445875.1 Bacteroidota bacterium
TGGCCGCGGCCGCCGGACTGACGCACGAACTTCCCTTCGCTCTCCACCTTCTTGGTGATGCCTTCTTTGTAGGCCACCTGCGGCTTGCCCACATTGGCCTCCACCTTGAACTCGCGGAACATCCGGTCCACGATGATCTCGAGATGCAGTTCGCCCATCCCTTTGATGATCGTTTGGCCGGTTTCTTCGTTGGAGGTCACGCGAAACGTCGGGTCCTCTTCGGCGAGCTTGCTCAGGGCCTCGGAAAGCTTCTCCTGGTCCGCCTTCGTCTTGGGCTCGATGGCCACTTCGATCACGGGATCCGGGAAGTCCATTTTCTCGAGCAGGATCGGCGCGTCTTCCGTCGACAGCGTGTCGCCGGTTTTCGTGAACTTCAGCCCCACGGCGGCGCAGATATCGCCGGCGTAGCACGCATCGATGTCCTCGCGGTGGTTGGCATGCATCTGCAGGACGCGTCCGACTCGTTCTTTTCTGCCGGTCGTGACGTTCAGCACGTACGACCCGGCCTTGAGCATGCCCGAATACACCCGTATGAAGGTCAACTTGCCGACGTACGGATCGGTCATGATCTTGAATGCCAGAGCGGCAAACTTCTCCGTGTCGTCGATCTTGCGTTCCAGCGTCTTCGAGTGATCGTCCGGATGATGTCCTTTGAGCAGACCGACCTCCAGTGGGCTGGGCAGAAAGTCCAGTACTGCGTCGAGCAGCCGCTGTACGCCTTTGTTCTTGAACGAGGATCCGCACAGCACGGGTGTGATCTTGCATTGGATCGTACCTGCGTGGAGTGCGCGCATGATTTCTTCTCGCGTGATCTCCTTGCCTTCCAGGTACTTTTCCATCAACGTCTCGTCATAATCGGCGATGCTTTCGAGCATGATCTGGCGAGCATGGTTGGCTTTACCGATCAGATCGTTCGGGATTTCGATTTCGTCCCACTTCATACCCTGGGAAGATTCGTCGAACACCACACCCTTCATCGTAGTCAGATCGATCACCCCGTTGAACAGGTCGCCTTCCCCCATCGGGACGACGATCGGAACGGGGTGCGCGCCCAGCCGTTCTTTCATCATGTCCACGACGTGAAAGAAGTCGGCGCCGATCCGGTCCATCTTGTTCACGAAGGCAATGCGGGGCACGCCGTACTTGTCGGCCTGGCGCCAGACCGTTTCCGATTGGGGCTCGACGCCTCCGACCGCGCAGAACAGCGCAATGGCGCCGTCCAGCACACGCAGGGAACGTTCGACCTCGACGGTGAAGTCCACGTGACCGGGCGTATCGATGATATTGATACGATGGTTCTTCCAGAAGCAGGTGGTGGCGGCCGAGGTGATGGTGATGCCGCGTTCTTTCTCCTGTTCCATCCAGTCCATCGTGGCCGCGCCATCGTGCACCTCGCCCATCCGGTGGAGTCGACCGGTATAATAAAGTATGCGTTCCGTCGTCGTCGTCTTGCCCGCATCGATGTGGGCCATGATCCCGATGTTGCGCGTCTTATCTAGGGAAACTTGCCTGGCCATTGATCTTCTCTATGAATCGTCCTCGTTCGGCTTCCGATCACCAGCGAAAATGGGCGAAGGCCTTGTTGGCCTCGGCCATCTTGTGCACGTCTTCGCGTTTCTTCACGGCGGCACCTTCGTTGTTGGAAGCGGCCACGATCTCGTCGGCCAGCCTGGCGGCCATGTTGCGGCCCGTCCGGTCACGGGAATACGTGATCAACCAGCGGATCGCCAGCGTCTGACGGCGCTCCGGCCTTACCTCCACCGGCACCTGATAATTGGCCCCTCCGACCCGGCGGGAACGCACTTCCAGTAGCGGAGCAATGTTCTTGATGGCCCTTTCAAGCACTTCCAGACCCGGCTTGCCGGTCTTCTGCTCGGCGATCTCCATGGCGCCGTAGAGGATCTTTTCCGCGACCCCTTTCTTGCCTTTCCACATGATCATGCTGATGACCCGGGACACCAGGAGGCTCCGGTACTTCGGATCGACCGGTATCTCGCGCTTCGGTATTCTTCTTCGTCTCGACATAAGGCCTTAAACCGATTGATGGGTGTATTGCTTCAAACTCATTTGGCAACGGCTTTTTGCCGCTTCGTGCCGTATTTCGATCGACCTTGTTTGCGGTCCTGGACGCCCTGGGTATCGAGGGTGCCTCGGATGATGTGATAGCGCACGCCCGGCAGATCCTTGACGCGGCCTCCCCGGATGAGTACGATCGAGTGTTCCTGGAGATTGTGGCCTTCACCCGGAATATAGGCGATCACTTCGATCCCGTTGGAGAGACGAACCTTGGCCACTTTCCTCAGCGCCGAATTCGGTTTCTTCGGCGTCGTGGTGTACACACGAGTGCAGACCCCGCGTCGCTGAGGGCACTCCTGCAGGGCCGGTGACTTCGTCTTCCAGATCTTGGGCGACCGCCCCTTGCGAATCAACTGTTGGATCGTTGGCATGGTGAATTCCCAACTAGATTAAGAAAATCCGCTGATGAAACGTTTGTATTGCTTTGAGTTCTAAATCAAATCTTGCGGTCTTATCATCATTGCCTGCGCGCGACGCACCGCCGCAGGTTGAGTATCCAAAAGAGAGGCCCAATATATACGCCGAGGTCATGTTTGTCAAGAGAAATATGTGATTTTCTGGGATTTTGGGCACGATACCGGATACACGGGTAGAATAAGCGGGAAATCGGTCGCGTACGGATGTCGAAGCCTGGTCAGAGCATGGGAGCAGGGGGGTTCAACCCAACTGTCCCGAGTTGAAGCCCGGAGTCGTTTCCCCCTACGCCTCTGCGCCCAAAGGCGCCACCGATTGCACATGAAGTCGATCGACACCATGAGTCTCGAATTCCCGGGTGTAGTAGTCCTCGATCATTCCAAGGGCTGCGATACGTTCATGGTCGCTCATCTGATCAACGCTCGCCCGGCCAAGCTTCTGGATCAGATCCCTTTCGCTCAGTCGCTCCCTCAATTCTTTCCAGAATTCATCGATGACGAACTGATCCACGTCGTCCAGAACCTCGTCCTCCAGTTCCGCGCTGCAGAAATACTGCTGCAGATCGGCCTCATACCAGACTTCCTTTTTCATTCCGGCGTCGAAGGCCTGCTTGAGAACCGTGTTGACCGTCTCTTCGGCTACGGGGTCAACTCCTTGTTCGTTCTCCTCCCTTTCGAGCACCCAGTACCCGGCGAAGATCAACCGTATGAGATGGCGGTACTGATGAAGTGGCAATTCCAGAACGATGGTTTTCCTGGCCATGGGGACTCCCGGTTGGTGTTTTCTGATATTGGATTCGCGGGTAGCGCAGGCGTAAACACGAGCTCCGGCGGGCCCGCGCGGCGAGTCAGGGTTGTTCTCCGCGATCGACCTGCAGTCGTCTATCCCGATTGGCGATCTCCCGCGTGATACCGTACACGAGCCGGGCGACCTTTTTCGTCTTTTCGAAACGAATCCACTCCACATCGTCCGTGGGTTTGTGGTAGTCCGTCTTCATCCCGTCAAAAAAGAATACGATGGGGATTCCCTTCCGGGCATAGTTATAATGGTCGCTGCGATAGTAATACCGGTTAGGGTCCGACTCATCGTCGTAGGTGTAATCGAACGTGAAAAGACCGAGCGTCCGGTTCACGGACTCCGTGATGGCCTGCAGCTCCGAGCTCAACCGGCCGGCCCCGATGACGAACAAACTGTCCGGACTCTCGCGTCCCACCATATCGATATTGATCACGGACACGATGCGGTCGAGATCGAGCGGATTGATCGTGCTCTCCGCCGTAAAATAATCGGAACCCATGAGCCCCTTCTCCTCCGCGCCGTGGAATAGTATCAGTACGGATCGTCGGTTACCCCTGGACAACGCGAGCGCTCTTGCGACTTCGAGCACAACGGCGGTCCCCGACGCATTGTCGTCCGCGCCGTTGAAGATCTCGCCCTTTTCGTTGGTGCCCACGTGATCGAAGTGCGCACTCAGACCCACGTACTCGTCTTTCAGGTTCGGGTCCCGTCCCTCGATCACCCCGACCACGTTCATCGATCGCGCGCCGTTGCGTTTGGTATGGATGGACCACGCAAGGGACAGCCTCGTGAGAGGAGCGGCCGTCGGGCGGGCGCCTTCCTTCATGCGTTCCAGTATCACGTCGTACGAGAGTCCTCCCTGCCAGAGTAGTTCCTTGAAGAATTCCTCGCGGGCATAGAAGAACGGAAGGCCCCCCTGCGGGTTGGATCCGTCGGCAAACGCGACGTGAGAGGCCTTGAAGAACGAAAGGTACGTATCCCATCCGGTCAACAGCTTTTCGTACGCCAGCACGATCAGTGCGCGCGCGCCGAGTTCCTTTGCCCGCTGCCGTTTGTAGTACAGCGCGCTGGAGTAGAAAGTGGGGATTTCGCCGGAAAAGAAGTTCTCCTCCTCCGACGGCGGCTCCCCGTCCAACGCCAGCACGATCCTGTCCCGAACGTCCACACCGGCATAGTCGTCATACCCGTATTCGGAAGCGGTAATGCCGTACCCGACAAAGACCGCCTCTGCCTGGAAAGAGGTGTCTATGACGTACTGGTGGAAGTTCACGAAGTCCCGTCCGTACTCAAAACGTGCGCCCGTTTTTCCCGAGGAGTCGATGCAGGAAATGGTCGAGCCCGCCAGTACGGAGATTTTCAAGCCTTCGAATTCCTGGAAGTACGTCATCGTGTCCGGACGAAAAGGCCCTGCCGGAATGGCAAACGGACGAACCCCCCACTGGCTGAGCTGCGAGGCCAGATATTGGGCGGCGATCCGCTCCGAGGCCGTGCCCGCTTCGCGGCCCTGCAACTCGTCGGAGGCGAGGAATGCCATATGCGCCCGCAGCCGGCTTTCATCGAACACCGGCTCATGCGGTGCAGAGATCCGCGAAACGCCCGAGCAGCCAAACCACCCACTCATGGCAGCGGCCACTGCTAACCCGATACGCACAGATCCTCGAATCATGTATGCTCGATCTGGATTGGAGAAAATGCCCCGGAGAGTACGTTGAAACGGGCATAAAATCAAGCGGACTAGCGGCTCCTGGCATGAAGTGGTACTTGTGTCCTGCAAAAAAAATTGTCATATTGGGGCGCGCTCATAACGCGACGGCGATAACCTCTCCACGACGGACCTGCACCGCAGCAAAGGAGACGGAACATGGACATCACGATCACGAAACAGAACGAAAACAGCCGGAAGACGAAACCGGGGGATGATCATCAACTGGGCTTCGGCAGGTATTTCTCCGACCATTTCTTCAACATGACCTACACGGAAGGCCGGGGATGGCACGACGCCCGCATCGAGCCGTACCGACTGCTGCAGCTCGACCCCGCCGCCATGGTCTTCCATTATGCTCAGGAAATCTTCGAAGGCCTGAAAGCCTACCGCGGGAAGGACGGCGGGATCTACCTCTTTCGTTCCAGGGACAACTGGCGGCGCATGAATCGGTCCGCCAAGCGTCTCTGCATGCCCGAGATCGATGTCGACTTTGTAAACGATGCACTAAAGAAGCTGGTGGCACTCGAGCAGGATTGGATTCCCAGGAAAAGGGGTACCGCGCTGTACATCCGCCCGACGATGATCGCCACGGAGGCCTGCGTCGGAGTCAAGGTTTCGTCCGAATACCTTTTCTACATCATCGTCGGCCCGGTCGGCGATTATTATCCCGAAGGATTCAGCCCGATCAAGATCTTCGTCTCCGATCACTACATCCGGGCAGCGAGGGGAGGACTGGGCGAAGCGAAAACGGGCGCCAATTATGCCGCAAGCCTCTTTCCGGCCATGGAGGCCAAAAAGCAGGGATACGGCCAGGTCCTGTGGCTCGACGCGAAGGAGCTCAAGTACATCGAGGAAGTCGGCACGATGAATATTTTCTTCCGGTTCGAGGATGAGGTGGCCACGAGCCCGCTGGACGGCACGATCCTTCCCGGCATCACACGGGATTCGGTACTTCGGCTGTGCCGCGACTGGGGCCTGCAGGCCTCCGAACGGAAGATCAGCATCGATGAAGTGGTCGACGGCGCCCGAGACGGACGGCTCCAGGAGGTCTTCGGCAGCGGTACGGCCGCAATCATTTCACCGGTCGGCGAACTGAACTACAAGGGCCAGGGTTTTGTAGTCGGACAGGGAAAGGTCGGCGAATTGTCGCAGCGATTGTATCAGGAACTGCTCGGCATTCAGTTCGGCGACATCAAGGACCCTTACGAGTGGATCGAGCGGGTTGTCTGAGCGAAAGCAGGGCAACGCCGGAAACCATGGGCCGTCGGTTCAACGGACGGCCCCTTTTAATGTACGTCAAGGCGTTATCTGCGGTCGCCGCTGTGTGCGGCTGCACGGAGTCCACAGCCGATAAACCGGATGCATACAGGGAGCGAACATGCCGGCTTTTGAATTGACGGACGTTCTGGAAGTATTGGATCAGGCTTTCGACTGCAAGGCCTGGCACGGTATTAACCTCAAAAGTAGCGTCAAAGGGGTATCTGCCGAATGGGCCGCATGGCGGCCTGATCCAAGGGCCCACAATATCTGGGAAATCATCGTGCACGCGGCATACTGGAAGCACATCGTCCGGCAGCGATTGCTGGGCGTCCGGGCAGGCGTTTTTCCGCACAAAGGTACCCATTGGTTCGTACGACCGGGACGAACCAGCCGGGCCGCATGGGACGCGGCGTGGAAAGAAGACGTCAGGCTGCTGAAGGAAACTCATCGAGCACTGCGCGAACTGATTGCGGAACTGACACCTTCCGAACTCGAGCTCCGCGTTTCCGGTACCTGGACCCGGCGGCAAACGATCATCGGGATTGCGTCGCACGACCTGTACCATGCGGGACAGATTCAGCTGATAAAAAGCCTTCTTAGAAAGAAGATCAGAGAATAGTAGGGCGGGCCAGGCCCGGCCATCCGCCTTCTTTCATTTCTCCGATGCCGGTGCGCCGTCGGATGAAAACCCTGCCGCACGCCGGACCCACCGCTTCACGGTTTCCGTCCTGTCTTCGAGCCACGCATACGTCGTGGGAATGATCACCAGCGTGAGAAAGGTCGACACCGCCAGCCCGAAAATGATGGCCACGCCGAGCGGCTGCCAGAAATCGCTGCTTTCGGCCCCGGTGACGAGGTGAAACTCCCTCCAGTTGAAGTCCACACCCGAGGCGAGCGGAAGGATCCCGAGAATGGTCGTTGCCGCGGTCAGCATGACCGGCCGCAGACGCGTCTTGCCGGCCTGGACCAATGCTTCCTCGAGCGAATACCCCTGCGCCTTCAAATGTTTCGTGAAGTCCAGCAGCACGATCGCATTCTTCACGACGATGCCCGCCAGTGCCACTACACCGACACCCGTCATGATCACCCCGAACGGCGTCTGAGTAACGAGGAGACCGGTGAACACCCCGATCAGCGACAGCGGCACCGAAACCATGATCACGACGGGAACTTTCACCGAATTGAATTCGGAAACGAGGACGAGAAAAATCAGAAGAATGGTAATGACCAGGGCCTGCGCCAGAAAGGCCGAGGCCTTATCCTGCTCTTCGTTTTCACCCGTATATTCCACACGATAGCCGCCCGGCATCTTGAACGAGCCCAATCGCGCCTGCACGTCTTCGAGCACGTCGTTGGCCAGTCTCCCTTGAACATCCCCGGTGATCGTGACGACCCGCTTCAGGTCCTTGCGCCGAATGCTCGTCACTCCGCTGCTGCGCACAACATCCGCCACGGAGACCAGGGGAACGGAAAGCAGGTGGCCTTGTTTGTTCATGAACGTTATATTCAGGTTCT
Organism: Bacteroidota bacterium; assembly: GCA_037445875.1. Lineage (GTDB taxonomy): Bacteria > CLD3 > CLD3 > SB21 > SB21 > JBBIJR01. Next base: position 7,769 of record JBBIJR010000089.1, read on the forward strand.
CCAGGTCGGAGGGCGAATGCCGCTGGTCCTCGCGTAACCGGACGGTGATTTTGTACTCGTCCTCTCCGACACGGTACTTCGCCGCCTCCGTGCCGCTGATCGCGGTCCGGACGACCGAGCCGATTTGCGCCGTACTCATTTCAAGCAGAGCGGCTTTTTCGCGGTCGACGATCACTTCGATCTCGGGGCGTCCTTCGTCGTAGTCGTCCTTCAGGTCCACCAGGCCCTCGATCGATCGGACTTCCTCCCGGATCCGGTTGGACCATACGGTGAGCGTCCTGAAATCGTCTCCGGAGAGTTCGATAGAGATGGGAGCGCCCACGGGCGGGCCCATTTCCTCGGCTCCAACTTTGATTTCCGCACCCGGCACCGCACCCACGGCCTGCCGGATTTCATCGAGCGTGATGAACGAGTTCTGTTTGCGGATCGTACGCTCGAGGAAGTTGATCGAGATCTGGGACTTGTTTGGCGTCCCGGTGGCACCCAGGTCGAAGGGATCCTCCGAAGTTCCAACATTGGCCACTCGAAACTCGATGTCGCCCACACCCGGTATCCGACGGATACGCTCTTCCGTAAGGTGCGTGACGGCATTGGTCACGTCGAGCGGCGTGCCCGGAGGCATGGCCGTCTGGACCACCACGCGGTTCGGCTGCGTTTCAGGGAAGAATTCGACGCCTTTGTTAAACACGGCGAACAGGAGGGTCATGCCCACCAGCAGCCCACCTGACATAAAGACCGTCATCCCTTTATGCTGCATCGTGAACGAGAGCGTGCGGCCGTACCCTTCCTGAGCCCGCGGAAAGAAGTAAGCATCGACCCAGTGGTAAAACCGGGTGAACGGGTTGTATCTTCTCCAGCCGCGACCGTGCAAGACGGTCTTGCGAACCCTGTCGATCTCCTGACGATAGTTGATGAACTGCGCACCTTGTACCGGGCTGATGACGAACGCGACGAACAGGGACGCCCCCAACGTCACGATGAGTGTCAACGGAAGAAACGACATGAAGTCCCCGACCACGCCGGGCCAGAACAGCATGGGGAGGAATCCCGAGACCGTCGTCAAAGTGGACGTGGCCACGGGCACCGCCACTTCGGCCGTCGCGTCCTTGGCCGCCTGGATCGGGTTCTTGCCGTACTCCTGCTGGTGCCGGTAGATGTTCTCGATAACGACGATCGCATCGTCGACCAGAATCCCGAGCACGAGTACGAGCGCGCACAGCACCACAAAGTTGAGGGTGATACTCATCGCAGACAGGACGATGAAGCCGAGCAGCATCGACAGCGGGATGGCCGTACTGATGAGGAAGGAGTTTTTGAGACCGAAGAACATGAAAAGGCACAGGACCACGAGCACCATGCCCGTGATGATCGAGTTCTCAAGCTCGCCCACCATCCGGCGGATGTCCTTGGAAATGTCGTTGGTGATATGGAGGGTCAGGCCGGCCGGAAAGTAGGCCTTTTCCTCGTCCAGGAGGCGTTTGACCTCATCGGCAATCCGGATCAGGTTTTCTCCCGCACGCTTCTTCACGCTGATCGTCACCACGGCTTCGTCGTTGAGACGGGAGTACGTCTGACGGTCTTCGAATCCGGACCGGACCTCGGCGACGTCACGCACGTAGATCGGCAGGCCGTTTTGCATCTTGACGATGATGTCTTCGATCGGACGCGGATCCTTGTATTCACCGGGCACCCGGATGGAGAAGTCGGTAACGGAATTGTCGATGGAACCGCCGGGAACGGTGATGTGTTCGTTTCGCACGGCGTCCACGACATCGCTGAATCCGACTTTGTACGCCTTGAGCCGGGCCACATCGCAGTTGATCTGCACCTCGGGCTGCAGCTGCCCGGCGATATCCGCACTCAACACGCCCGGTACGGCTTCGAACTTGTCCTGCAGGTCCTCAGCGATATGCTTCAGCCGTGCCAGACCAAGATCACCACCCAGTACGACGAACAGGATGGGAAACTCGCTGAAGTTGATCTCGGTAATGAGCGGTTCCTCGATGTCCGCGGGCAGGCCGGGCTTGGTCTGGTTGACTTTGTCTCGAACCCGGCGGAGGGCTTCGTCGATGTCGATCCCGGTCTCGAATTCCACCCGGACCGTCGAGAGGCCTTCTTTGGAGGAGGAACTGATCTCTTTGATGTCCTTGAGCGACTTCAGTTCCTTTTCAAGCGGCTGCGTCACGAGACCTTCGACGTCCGTCGGGCTTACACCGATATAGGGCACCGTCACGATGACCAGCGGAATAGATATGTCGGGGGCCGCTTCCCTGGGAAGCCGCATGTAGGCGCTGGCCCCCAGGAGGAAGATGATAAGGGCCAGTATGTAGACGGTGACGCGGTTGTCGACGGCCAGATTCGAGAGTTTCATGGTGCGTCCGGCCTCAGTTCTGAACGATGATCTTCTGGTTGTTCACGAGATTCTGATAGCCGACCGTGATGAGTTCGTCCCCCTCACGCAGGCCCTCGAGAATGCGTACGTAGCGCCCGTCCGTCCCTCCGACCCGCACGATCCGTTCTTCCGCCATGCCGTTGCGTGCGATGTAGACCACGACCCGGTTCACGTCGATCTGTTGTATAAGGTCATGGTCGACGGCCACCGCTTTCAGGCCCGCCTTCAGCCGGACGAGCAGCCGTGCGATCATGAACGGCTTCAAGCGGCCGCCGGTCTCCGTGAGATAGATCTCGACCGGAAGGGTTCGGTTGTCCATTCGGACGGAAGCGCCGACGAACCCGATCCGTCCGGCGAACGTTTCGCCGGGCAGTGCGTCCACGGTAAACTCCACGGGCGTGCCCACGGCGAGGTCAGCGGCGTAGCGTTCCGGAATGCCGGCGGTGATCTTGAGGTGCTGCACATCCACCACATGGGCAGAGGGCGCACCGGCGGCGATCATTTCGCCGGCGTCCACCAGGCGATCGTTTAATACGCCGTCGATCGGCGAGACGATCTTCGTTTTTTCGAGCCGCTGGCGTGCCATCTCGGCCTGGGCGCGGGCGGCGTCCCGCTGATACTCGAGGTTCTTTAGTTGCAGTTCGGAAACGGCCTGCTCCTCGTACGCCTGTTTCTGCTTTTCGTAGTTCACCTCTGCCATCTTATAGTTGGCGTCCGCGGCATCGAAGGCGGCCCGGAGCAGGACGTCGTCGATCTGCGCAAGGACTTCACCCCGGCGTACCGGCTGCCCTTTCGGCACATACCACCGCAGCAACCGTCCGCTTTCCTCTGCCGGCACGACGATGTCGGCCATGGATTCTACATTGCCGGTGACCTTGATCGTTTCGGAGAATTCCCGAAGCCGGATCGTTTCCGTCTTCACATAGACTGCGCTCTCGGGTTTGGCGTTCTTCGCCGATTCTGCTTTTGAATTGCCGCAGGATACGGTCGCAGCCGCAAGGGCCGGCGCCAAAACCAGGACGAACAGCGTGCGTGTCATACGTCAATCCTCTTGCGGTTGATGAATGCTCAGGAGTTCCTCGAGATCGGTGAGGGCAATCGCGTAGTCGTACACAGCCTGGATCCGGTTGAGACGGGCCTGCAGCAGCGCCACGTCCGCGTCGTTGCCCTCCAGCTGTGTGCCCGAACCGGTTCGGTATCGCGTCGTGGCAATCGCATACGTGCGTTCGGCGAGGTCCACCGTACGTTCCTGACTCCGGATGCGCCGCTGCGCCTCCTCCAGCCGGAGTTTTATGGTCTGAAATTGTGTGTGCAGCGTTTCGCGCAGTTGTTCGATCCGTTCCTCGGTTTTTCGGCGGTCGGCCCGCGCCTGTCCCACGCGCGACGTGGTTTGGAACCCGTTGAACAAATTGACGCTCAGCGCCAGGCCGACTTGCGAGGAACCGACAAAATCGTTCGAGCCGATCGACAGCGAGTTCTTCTGCGCCTGCCAGAGGTAGTTGCCGAAGGCCGACAATGTGGGAAGGTACTCCGAGCGCATGATGGTGACTACTTTTTCGCTTACGGTCCTCTCGTAACCCAGCGCCTGCAGCGAGGCATTCCGCTCCACGGACTCGACGGAGACCAGCCAGGAAGAATCCGCAGGGATCCACTGCAGTTCACCGCTCACTCCGACCGTCTCGGCCGCATCCAGACCCATGGCGATCTTCAGCGTATTGAGCGCCACGAGTGCGTTCTTTTCCGCCTCCAGCACCAGCGGGCGCGTGTTCTCGACACGTACCTCCGCCCGCAGGAGGTCATAGTCCGATACGATACCCTGGCGGTTGAGTACCTGGACGTTACGCAAATTGTCCTCGGCGTTCTGCAGGCTCGCACGCGTCATCTCGAGTACGTGGCGGCTAAGCTGCGCGGCCGCATAAGCCCGTTTGGTGTTGGTCACCGTACGGTTGTAGACGGCACGGAAGTTCTCGTGCGACGCCTTTTCGTACGTTGCGGCGGTCCCCACACCCGTGAACACCACCGAGTTGAAGAGCACCTGTGTTGCCGTGAACCCGACCTCGACGGAATTGTCCGAGCCGATCTTGATCGGGGTTACTTTGCCGCTGTTGGGATCGTCGAAATCGGGCAGGAAAAAGACCGGCTTCTTGAGTACCCTCGTGTACCGGGCATCGAAGGTGAGCGAAGGCAGGGCGTTGCCCACCGCTTCGCGAACCTGTTGGTTCGCCCTTTCCATCTCCAGACGCGCAACCGCCAGCTCGTTGTTGAGCCGGACGGCGGTGCGTATGGCCTCTTCGAGCGTGTAGACCGTCTGTCCGGCCAGGACGGCGGGAAATATTGTGAACAGGACGACGACAGGCAGGATTCTCAGGTTTGTATTCATGATCGGTTTGAGGTTCGGTTCGCAGCGCCACCAACGCGGATCCCTTCGAAAAGGTGGTCGACAAAGCGCCGCCAGGCAGCGACCAGATCGAGGTTCGGATTGAAATGCCATTGAATCAGTAACCCGTCGAACGTGGACGCCAGCATCCTGGAAAGACCGTCGGGATCGATGGACGGTTTGAGAATTCCGCGGTCTATCGCCGTACGAATCAAGTCCGAGCCGACCTGGCAGAGTTCCGCGTACATGGCGGCCAAACGCCGCCGCAGTTCGGCATTCTCCGTGGACCGGGCCCAGAGTTGAAAGAAGATCTTATACTGCTCCTTGACGCCGCTGTC
>JBBIJR010000090.1:0-12638 GCA_037445875.1 Bacteroidota bacterium
GTAAAACCACCAGATCCTAAGTCTGGCGCGTCTGCCAATTCCGCCAATCCCGCATAAGGGGACGTAAGGTAGAAAAACCCGCCCCCAGTTTCAAGAAATATTTGACGGAGCAAACCCTGGACGAAGCGATGGATCAGGGCCAACCGCATTGCGGTTTCGAAAGACGAATGGAACAGACGAGCAATGGCCTTTTGTTTTCCAATAGCTTAGAGGCTGAATTGAACCGGAACGAAGCTTTTATGCGCTTTCGTGAATTCCTGGCTCTAATTGGTAATAAGCCGGCCATGGCGGACTTGTGATTTGCTCTCGTGAGAGGTACCTTCAGCCATAAGAAAGAACCGGCTGGGAGCAACGACAAGAGTGCGGGAGCCGCTATCTTTTCGAGTTGAGAGTTCATAGAGTTTAAAAGTGAGAGAGTGGGATGAGCAAAATAGAACGATTTGAAGACTTGTTGATCTGGCAGAAAGCCCGTGCGCTGGTCAGGGATATTTATCGAATAACAGAGTCCAAGGGGTTCGGAAGAGACTATGGATTGAAAGACCAGATTCGCAGAGCATCGGTATCGATCATGCTCAATACGGCGGAAGGATTTGCACGTCAGACCAATAAGGAATTCGGTCGTTTTCTTTTCATGTCGCACGGCTCGGTCGCCGAAGTCCAGTCCATTCTTTACATCGCTTTGGATTTGAATTACGTCAGCGGAGAAGAGTTTCAAATACTCTATGCACAGCGTGATGAAATCTCACGCATGATCTCCGGTTTGATAAAACACCTCAATGATTCGAAGAACATGTCTAACCAAAAGTCAACGCCATGAAAATCCTAATCCCACTCTTCACTCTATTGACTCTGCACTCTCAACTCTCAACTGTTTATCCCCAATGGTGCACCGACCCCAACGTGAACCTCCAGGTCTCTTCCTGGGGCCAGTATCCGGTGGTGTGTTCGGACGGAGACGGCGGGGTGTATATCCGCTGGGAGGCGAACAGCTTTACGACCTACCAGTATATCCAGCGGGTGAACAAGTACGGATATAAGTGGCCTCAGCCGGTGGAAGTGTACGGCACCCAAAACGGAACGGCCTTTGAAGGAAAGATCTGTCCGGACGACTCAAACGGCGTGATCGTACCGTTCCTGGAATGGAACGTGAACGGGATCGATCCGCAGTTTTTTTTTCAACCGCCGCGTGCGGGTGAACCGGCTCGACAGTACGGGACAGAAGCTGTGGGGGGAATACGGCGTGAGGGTGAGCATGCGGGATACTTCGCAGGCCATTCGGGAAGTCGTTCCCGACGGTCAGCACGGATGCATCGTGGCGTTTCTGGTGGGACCGGATTCTCTGTACGTTCAACGAATCTCGTCCCGCGGACAAAGGATGTGGGGAGAAGACGGAATTTTTGTTCACAAGCTCGGTACGTACGGAGAGATTTCGGCGGTGACGGATTGCGATGGGGGCATCATTCTCAACTACTGGGAGAGCACGACGCTGACGACACGATTTCAGCGAAGGAATGGCTATGGGGATTCACTCTGGACAGTAATATCGGCGAGACCATACACCTTCATGAAGTCGGATGACCAAGGTGGTCTCCTCTTGTCGATGAACCGCTATTGTGACGGAGAAAATCGCATCATAGTCAATCGCATGAATCCGGATGGGACATTCAGGTGGGGCCAAAACGGCGTAACACTGGTGGATAGCGTAGGCGCATATTCAGAAGTGGCCAATTTAGTTCGACATTGGTTTGCTACTGGACGCACGTCATCGACCCTCAGTTCAATTATCAAGCGAGATTCCAAATAGTGACTTCAGACACTCAATTTCTGATGGGAAGCAACGGTCTTTCGGTGAGTAGCGTTCAGGACGACAGAAGGGCAAGCGCCGGTTGCGTCCTGAGCGACAGCGGCAACATCGTGTTTCTTTTTTATGATTACAGGAATCAAGGGGCTTTCGGCATGTACGGCCAGAAATTCAATTCAATTGGTCAAAAACTGTGGGATTCCAATGATGTTCTGTTCACGACGCAGTTGGTCGAAAACGGAGAAATCACACCAGACATGAATGGCGGGCTAATCAAGGTGAGAGCTCGCGCGCCATTGTACGGCGTCTTCACTCATCAGATGAATCGGGATGGACAAATCGGGCAAGTCATTGCCGGGGTTAAGAATGAAGGCAGATACAAAACTAAAACAGCGGCATTGCTGCAAAACTATCCAAACCCTTTCAACCCTTCGACAAGAATTGATTTTGAGTTGCCCCACGATGGACATGTGAACTTAACGGTATATAACATTATTGGACAGAAGGTGAAGAATCTGTCGAATAAATATCTTGCTCGAGGATCGTATCAAATCATATGGGATGGTAGGAATGAGGACGGCGTCCCCGTAGCAAGTGGACTCTATATTTATAGTCTGCAATTTGACCGCTCTCGCGTCAGCAAGAAGATGCTGCTGATCCGATGATCCGCAAAACAAAGGAGGTGGTTTCTTATGAAGGCTTATAAATGAGATGAGTTGCTGAGAAATCAAATCGATCTTAAACGACGTATCGGGGAGTGCCCTGCCGTGATAAATCCCTTCTATCGCGTGGAAAAGCACCATTGGTCGAAGTTTGTCGATATCACTCAGGACACGCTCGGTCTCACGCTGTCGTACGATTTCGACCATCCGATATTTCTTCGCGTTACATCACCCTTCGACGGCAGCTACTACTTCATTCTTGAGAACCGGCGCCGCTCAAGATTTGACGCGTATACGCCGAACTCGCCGGCCGACTCGGTTCTACAGGGCGGTTCGCTCCTGATTTGGCATGTGAACCTCCATGCAGGACATGCCCGCGGTCCCAAGTTGACTGTGTGAGCCTGCAATCACGCTCATACCGGGACCACGGCGTCCTGTTCGTTCCTGGGCATGCCTCCTTTTCCGCTTGATAGAAGGCGAATTCTTACGTACGATGCGCTCCGGCTCTTCCGGACAGAGCCGGCAAACGGAGGCCAAAAGTGAAAATCAGTTTGATGGATGGCAGCAGCTACTTCAGGGGTCTGCTGCTGCTGATACGCAAAGACCGGAAGATCAGCGATTCGGAAGCGGCGTTGATGAAACGCGTGGGCAAATCGCTCGGTTTCGAACGAGAATTCTGCGAGAACGCAATTCACGAGGTCCTGGACAATCCCCACATCGCAGGAGAACCCCCGGAATTCTCCCGCAGGGAAGTCGCGGAGAAATTCGTGCTGGACGGTATCACGCTGTCCGTTTCGGACGGGGAGGCCCACGCATTCGAACGCGAGTGGCTTCGAAGAACTGCGGAAAAGAACGGTCTCGACCGGGAGTGGTTTGCCGGGCGTTGGGACCGGGCCGTCGAGGGGCGCCACGACGCAACGGACCTCGAAGTGGATACGCTCACGGTGGAATTTTCTGCGTCCGATTCCTTCCGAGATCAGCCGCTCCGGTGACGCCGAATCGTATGCCGGTCTGAGTCGTTCGGAATAACGTTCGACCTATGTTGGTTTCAGTGTGTTCTCGCCGTCCTCTGCGTCCCCATAGTCCAATGCCGTAGGCATGGCATATTTGTCGAAAACCACTCGCACAAGACAAGGCCCGAACGCTGTAGGTGTTCCATTCTTCCGTTGCCCGACAAGAGGACCGCGTCCTTCCCCTGCCATGGCGAGCCAATCGGTCAGTGGGGAAGCCCAATGGGTGCTGCCGTGTAGGGCGGGAAGCCTTCGCTCCCTACACATGCTTACGGTCGATATGAGTCGGTTTCAGTGTGGTTGCTGTAGAAAGCGCGCGATCGTCTTTGCCATTTCCGGATCATCGGCTACCGTGGAGTCGAGAGGGATAAGACGGTTTTCGAAGCCTACGATGGAACGGTCCCTGATCGTAAGATCCAGCCGACCCACGTGCGTGCCGTTCCCGCCCGCCTGCACGAGAATGGTCTCCCCTTCCCGCAGCGAGTCCCTTATCTCCATCTGACTGTGCGAGCCGGCGATCACATCGATCTCCGGATGTCGTTGGGCCAGCTCCACGTCGGCCTCGTATCCCGCGTGTGAAAGCAGAATCAGAACGTCGGCGGAGTCCCTCCAATGCGCCACCGCGGACGCCAGGCCCCATTCGTTCCCGAGATGAAACGGCAGCGGCGATCGCTGCGTCGAATAGGCAAGGTTCGAGGCGGGCGTGTAACCGACGATCACGACGCTCAGGCCGTTTACGCTCTTTCGCACGGCGGCTGGCGGCTGGACCCCGGTAGAGTCGAACCGGAGGTTGACGCTGGTGTAGGGCAGCGGAGCGCCGCGCACGTTGCGCTCGAAGAAATCGCGACCGTTTGCGAACTCGTTATCGCCGATCGTAACGGCGTCGTAACCGAACAGCGGATAAAGCGCCAGGACCACACTGTCCTGCGCCCGTCGAAAGCCGAACTGTTCGAGCAGGTCCCCGGTATCCACGGCCAGCGTGCGGGAATTCTCTTCACGCACCCGGCGGAACACCGTCATACGACGCGCCAGCCCGCCCATCGGGATGTCCCCGCAATCGCACGCAACGAGGTTGCCGTTGGTGTTGTTGGTGTAGAGAATGGTCAGTGTCCAAGTGTCGCCGCCCCGGGAACCGGCCGTCAGGACCGCCGCGGCTGCTGCGACCAGCAGACCCAACCGGATATGGTGAGATCGGAACAAGCTCAAACATCTCCCTGGATGATGCGGGGAATATAGGGCCCTGTTCCGACGACAGCAAGAGGCCCGTCCGCTGCCAGCGATGGAAGGGGACGTAGCGAAGAGGCGGATGACCGTCCGTTCACGCCGCCAGCCGGTCTTTCGGAGGTTTGCCGCTCTTCAATCTCGGCAGGTTGGCCTCGATGTCCCCGTCGCTCAGAGAGAAATCCGGACACACGAAGAGCGAGAAGAAATTGCGAATGGCTTTGAGCAGGTTTCTCATGATGCGTTCCTTTCCTCCAAATTCCGTTCCGACTCGACGTGTCGGGCCAGGAATTGAACCACTTTCTCCCGGTACTCCTCGAACTCATACAGATTCCGGTGCGTACCGTTTGCTATCAGGATCGTATCGGACAACTCCGGCCTGGCCGCGGCCGCGAGTTCCTCGAAATTGCGCACACTCAGCGTCTCGTCACGGCCTCCAAACGCGATCAGGACCGGCGTCTTCAAACGCGCGATGTGGCGGCCCGGACTCCAGGTTTCCACGTCGGTGCGCAGTTTGCGGTCCCAGAACTTCTTGAGGATGGGCCCGAACGGATAGTAGGGGACCCGCCGGCCTTTGAGCATGTCGCGATTCATCCGTTCGAAGAACGAAAAGGACGAACTCACTACCACGGCCCTGATCTCCGGATGACGGGCGCCCACGACGATCGATGCGGCCGCCCCGAGCGAGTGCCCGAACAGCGACAGGTTCTGGGGATCGACGTCGGGACGATTTTTTAGAAACTCCAGCGCCGACTCGATATCTTCCGTGAACCGTATCAGACTCATGTAATCCATCGGCGCACTGTCTCCGTGGCCGCGGACGTCAAAGAGAAAAACGTTGTGTCCGGCGCCGAACAGGTACTTTGCGTGCGGCAGCATACCCTGCGCACTGGATTCCCAACCGTGTAGGAGCACGACAAACGGAAGCCGCTCCTCAGGCTGCGCACCCGGCTGTTTGACCATCCACCCATGCAGCGTATGACCGTGGCTGGAGAAATGGACGTCCTCGTACGGTAGGCCGCAATCCGCCGGCGTTCGTGTTTTCGGCCTCGGGCGGACGCGCAGAACCCTCTCGGCGGTCAAGTACGCGAACCCTACGACGATCCCTGAGAGAAGCAGTCCGGCCAATGCTGCGTAGATCATAAGTTTTCCTTTATCTGTATTTGGATTGTGTTATTAAGATTTTGACCAACCGGTCAAAAACTGAACAAAAAAATTATGGTTTCAGATAGCTCATGGTCACGTTCAGGGCCGTTTGCCTGTAAAAATCGAAGCGCTCGGGTTCGTCAAACAGCCATCGTATGCACAGGCCGTCGATCAGGGACCGGACGACGACGCATGCCTCGTCGCGGTTGACGTCCCGAAACACGCCCTTTTCGCAGCCGTCCGTTACGATCTGGTTCATGAGACTGTAACACTGGTTGTAGAAATAGACGTTGAACTTCCTCATCGCGTCGTTGTGGTTGCTCTGGGACAGAAAATCGAGGAAGACCCGGTAGAACTCACGATTCTCCTTGATGCCGACGAAGGTGGCCTGGATGTAGGCCGTGATCCTCTCGACCGGCGTATTCGCCCGGCTGACCTCCACGCGGATGTGCCGCTCGATCCGGTTGACCAGCCACTCAAGTAGGTTGACAAACAGCTCATCCTTGTTCTCGAAGTAGTACAGAATACTTCCCTTGCTGACACCGGCCTTGTCGGCGACGTCCTGCAGGGTGATGTTGGAAAAGCCGTAATCCGCAATAAGTTTGTACGTGGCCTTGATGAGATGTTTTCTTTTCTCAAGCTCTTTTTCTGTCAGCTCCACGCCGGGTCCTCCATCGACACAATTTGACCAACGGGTCAACATGATGAATGAGCTTCGCTTTGTCAAGAGGATATTCACGCGTTAATGAGGATAACAGAGTCTTGACTCTGAAATAATCTATCCGTAAGTTGGGGCTATGAAGACAGCTCTACCGAAAGGAGACGGTGGTATGAGTCGAACGGAAGGAGTGCTCAGTTGGCTGGACGGTCAGCGGGACGCGGCTTATTCGATCATCCGGATCTATATCGGAGTTGCCCTGTTCGTACGTGGGTGGATGATGCTCGCCGATCCCTCCAGCATTACGTCCCTGAGCGGCGCACAAAGCTTCTACATGTGGTACGCGTACATCGTTGCCGGCCATCTGATCGGCGGCCTCTTGCTCGCCGTCGGCTTGCTTACGCGGATTGCGGCCGTCGGGCAGATCCCGATCCTCTCAGGGGCGGTGTTCCTTGTACACCTGAAACAGGGCCTGATGAGCAGCGGCCAGGCTCTCGAACTGGCCTCGCTGGTGCTTGCGCTGCTGCTGGTCTTCTCGTTCTTCGGATCAGGTACCTGGTCGCTGGACCGATATCTGGCCGACAAAAGGGCTACCGCGCGGCCTTCGACGACCTCAAGTTCTTCTGCCGATGGACGCGCTTACCCCTCGTCCGCCGTGGAACCGTACACCGGAGGAAGCGGCACGTTCTGAAGCCGCAGATAAACCGACAGCTGGCCGCGATGATGGATGATGTGGTTGAACACGGCTGAACGAATCACCGCCAGCCGCGGCAGCTCGAAAACAACCTGTCCCGCCTTCTTCAGCGTCCACTTCGTCAACAAGTGTTCATCGGTCTGCCGTTCCAGCAACTGCACGGCGTCCTTCACGGCCTTGTCGAATACGGCCAGCACTTCCTCGATCGTGTCTGTTTTCGGTCTCTGAAATCCTACGGCCAGGTCCAATTCGTCATCCAGCAACACCGCCTGGAGCCACTTGTTGATGATATTGGCCAAATGGGCGGCCAACTGGCCCATCGTCATCGATTTCTCGTGCGGTTTCCACGAAAACGCGGACGGAGGAATCCGCTCCAGCATTTTGCGGGCGACCGCCATCTCGTGCTTGAATTCCGGAATCAGTTGGGCTGAGATCGGCATGATGTTCTCCTGTGGTGATGACGCGCAGTATACGTCGCTGAACATCCTCTTTCAACATCGTTTTTCTCAAGTCCCGAATACGGGACGATCATAGCCCGTATGTGCAGATCAAGCGGGATTATTGCCACGGCCTGTAGGTCGTGGCTGCCCAAAGGCCAACAAGCAAAACAAAATGGGCTTTAGCCCAGAAGGATAGTTGCTTCATCATCCGCACAGGCTAAAGCCCGCGGCAATGCTGAAATGTTCATTGCTTGCCTCCGTTTTTCCAACATTGATTTTCGTCACAGGAATCAATAAACTGCCGTCCATTCATCCGAACCACCGGAGCCAGGCATGTCAGAAAAGAAGACGGCGAACGGAACCGACCTAATGGACAAGATCGTGTCGCTGTGCAAGCGGCGCGGATTCATCTTTCAGTCCAGCGAGATCTATGGCGGCCTCAACGGCTGCTGGGACTACGGACCGCTGGGGGTGGAACTGCTCAACAACATCAAGCAGGCCTGGTGGCAGTCCATGACGTTTCGCGACGACGTGGAAGGCATCGATGCGTCCATCCTTATGCATCCGCGCGTGTGGGAAGCGAGCGGACACGTGGAGAATTTCACCGATCCCATGGTCGATTGCAGGGAATGTAAAGCGCGTTTTCGCGCCGACCAGATCGAGGAATCTATGTGCGGCAGCCGCGCCTACCAGGGCCGAAAAGCGGCGAAGTGCCAGGCCGAGGGCAAGTTCACCGAGGCGCGCCAGTTCAACCTGATGTTCAAGTCCTACATTGGGCCTGTGGAAGACTCAGGCTCCATCGTCTACCTGAGGCCGGAAACCGCGCAGGGCATTTACGTCAATTTTCACAACGTGAAGGATTCCACGCGGCAGAAATTGCCGTTCGGCATCGCGCAGATCGGGAAAGCATTCCGCAACGAGATCAATACGAAGAATTTTCTCTTCCGCACGCGCGAGTTCGAGCAAATGGAGATGCAATTCTTCGTTAAACCGGGCACGGACATGGAGTGGTTCCGCTACTGGAAGGAGCAGCGCAAGCAATGGTACATCGACCTCGGCATGGGCGCCGACAAGTTGAATTTCCACGAACATGAAAAACTGGCGCACTATGCGTCTGCGGCCTTCGACATCGAGTTTCTGTTCCCCTTTGGCTGGGGAGAAATCGAGGGCATCCACAACCGCACCGACTACGACCTGCGGCGGCACCAGGAGTTCTCCGGCAAGAACCTCGAGTATTTCGACGACGAAACGAAGGAGAAGTTTATCCCCTACGTCATCGAGACCTCGGCGGGCGCCTCGCGCGGATGCATGGCGTTCCTGGTCAACGCGTATCGGGAGGAAGAGGCCCCAACGGCGGAGGGCGGCACGGAGGTCCGGACGGTGATGAAATTCCACCCCCGTCTCGCGCCGATCAAGGCGGCCATCCTGCCGCTGGTGCGCAAGGACGGCATGCCGGAAATTGCGACGAAACTCTACGACGAATTGAAAAGGCGGTTCAAAGTTTTCTACGACGAGAGTGCGACGGTGGGAAAACGGTACCGTCGTCAGGACGAGGTCGGCACGCCGTACTGCGTTACGATCGACAGCGAGACCCTGCAGAACCAGACCGTCACCGTTCGGGACCGCGACTCGATGCGGCAGGAACGCACGGCGCTGGACAAGATTGCGCCGTATCTGGGAGAAAGGCTGGGGTAGGTCGCTCGAAGGCTTGTTTAGGGCGCGGCTTGCAGGCTTCGATGCGTGGCACGGGATTCCGTCGACGTCCGCGTTCATGGGTGCCTCCGGCTGCATGGTGACGCCTAACGCCCCGCGTGAGCGGCGGCGCGCAACATCGTCCGCTGCATGCGCTTGTCGGGCAGTGCTCGTCCCGTGGGCTCAAAGAACCCGGTAGACCTGCAACCCGTTTCGATCCGGATCTCGAACGTGAAACTCGCGTGTGCCCCAACCTGGTGTTGGGCCGCTCGTCGACCCGGCGGTCAGGCATCGGGCTCCCACAGACGCTTCCGGAAGTAATCACGCCAGCTGTCAGGAAGTGCTGGCAGCTCGACGGCGCGACGGAGAAGATCCTGGTTGTCGGCATCATGAGTGTAAAGGGCTCCAATGTCGGCCACCGTCACGCCGTGATCGCTGCGATCTGTGAATTCGATGGAATCGCCTCGGGCCACTTCGCCTTCGCGAAGCACCAACAGATAGAAACCCGTGCGCCCGCTTCGTAGGAAGCGTTTGACCATGTCATCTCGGCCGAATCGCACAGCGAGCTTGTAGCAGGGCATTCGGGGCTGTGTGATACGGAACTCGGCGGAACCCACGCGGAGACAATCACCGATATTGACATCTCCGTCCAGAATCCCTTCGGTCGTGAAGTTCTCGCCGAACGCTCCCCACGGCAGATCCATCCCTGAAAACTCTCGACTCCAGTATTCATAGTGCTCGGAGGGGTAGACGTACACGGCCTTTTCGGGGCCGCCGTGTACGGAGAGGTCCGACTGCCGGTCGCCTTCCAGATTGAGTCGACTAACCCGAACTCGGCCCTCCACCGGAGTTTTCCATATGGACGTGCGGACTTTGCGGCCGAGCCAGTCGATTTCGCGGGGGAGACCCACATTCACTGAGGTCAGCTTCACGTACTTCTCACCATCTCCCAGTAATCTCCCACACAAATCTCTCGCTGTAGCCGAATGAGCTTCTGTCATTCACATCAAGTCTATTCATCTTTTCCGTCAAGCCGAACATCACATGAGTTACGGAATACAAACCGGCAGGCTCCGGACTCAACCGCGGCTGGCCTGCCGGTTTCATTGTGTCATCCGTCAGTCCTCACACCCGATCAAATCGATCGGCGTTCATGACCTTGTTCCACGCCGCCACGAAGTCGTTCACGAACTTTGCCTTCGCGTCGTCCTGGGCATAGACTTCGGACAGCGCGCGGAGCAGGGAGTTGGAACCGAAGATTAAGTCGACCCGGGTCGCGGTCCACTTAAGTTCGCCCGTTCTGCGGTCGCGGCCCTCGAACACGTTCTCGTCGGCTGTGGCCTTCCACACGGTGCGCATGTCGAGCAGGTTCACAAAGAAGTCGTTGGTGAGCGTCTCCGGCTGTTTCGTGAGAACGCCGTGTTGGGACCGGCCATAGTTGGCATTCAGGACCCGCATACCGCCCACAAGGACCGTCATCTCGGGCGCGGTCAGCGTGAGCAGCTGCGCACGATCGACCAGCAAATGCTCGGCTGTTACGGAATACCGGGCCTTCTGATAGTTTCGGAACCCATCCGCAGGCGGTTCGAGCACCGCGAAGGACGCTGCGTCGGTTTGCTCCTGCGACGCATCCGTGCGTCCCGGCTTGAAGGGAACCGTCACGTTGTGGCCGGCGTTCTTTGCGGCCTGTTCGATGGCCGCGCACCCGCCCAGCACGATCAGGTCGGCGAGCGAGATTTTCTTCTTCCCGCCGGTGCGATTGAAGGATTTCTGGATCTTTTCCAGGGTCTGCAGCACCGTCTGCAACTGGGCCGGTTGGTTGACTTCCCAGTCCTTCTGCGGCGCGAGACGGATACGCGCACCGTTGGCGCCTCCGCGCTTGTCGGACCCGCGGAAGGTGGAGGCCGACGCCCAGGCCGTATAGACCAGCTGGGAAATGGACAGTCCCGACGCCAGTATCTTCTTCTTCAGGGCCGCAATGTCCTTCGCACCGACCAGTGGTTGACGGACCGCAGGAACGGGGTCCTGCCAGATCAACTCTTCCTTCGGCACTTCCGGGCCCAGATAGCGCGAACGCGGGCCCATGTCGCGGTGAGTCAGTTTGAACCACGCACGGGCGAAGGCGTCGGCGAATTCCTCGGGATGCTGGTGGAAGCGGCGCGAGATCTTCTCGTAGATCGGGTCCATGCGCATGGCCATGTCGGCCGTGGTCATCATGGGCCGGTGTTTTTTGGTCTTGTCATGCGCGCCCGGGACCATGTCCTTTTCCTTGACGTCCCTGGCCAGCCACTGCCAGGCGCCGGCCGGACTCTTGACGAGTTCCCACTCATATCCAAACAACATGTCGAAATAGCCGTTGTCCCACCGGGTCGGGTTCGGCGTCCAGGCGCCTTCAAGACCGCTGGTGATCGTGTCGTCGCCCTTGCCGCTTCGGAACCGGCCGGTCCAGCCCAGGCCCTGCTCTTCGATGCTTGCGCCTTCCGGCTCGGGGCCGACGAGGGCGGCATCGCCTGCGCCGTGGGCTTTGCCGAAGGTGTGGCCGCCCGCTGTGAGCGCCACGGTCTCTTCGTCGTTCATAGCCATCCGCGCAAAGGTCTCGCGAATGTCCCGGGCCGATTTGAGAGGATCTGGCTCGCCGTTGGGTCCTTGCGGATTCACATAGATCAGCCCCATCTGTACGGCGGCGAGAGGGTTCTCGAGTTCCCGGTCGCCGGTGTAACGCTTGTCGCCCAGCCACTCGGTCTCGGTGCCCCAGTAGATGTCTTCCTCGGGTTCCCACACGTCCTCGCGCCCGCCTCCAAAGCCGAAGGTCTTGAATCCCATCGATTCCAGCGCGCAATTGCCCGCAAGGATCATCAGGTCGGCCCAGGAAATCTTGTTGCCGTACTTCTTCTTGATCGGCCAGAGCAGGCGGCGTGCCTTGTCTAGATTGGCGTTGTCCGGCCAGCTGTTGAGCGGCGCAAAACGCTGGGTTCCGCTCCCTGCGCCGCCCCGGCCGTCGCCGATGCGGTAGGTGCCCGCGCTGTGCCACGCCATACGGATGAAAAGCCCGCCGTAGTGTCCGTAGTCGGCCGGCCACCAATCCTGCGAGTCGGTCATCAGCGCGTAGAGGTCATTCTTGATCGCCTTCAGGTTGAGTTTCTTGAACTCTTTCGCGTAGTTGAACTTCTTGCCCATGGGATTGGACAGGGAAGAGTTCTGGTGGAGTATTTTCAGGTTTATCTGATTCGGCCACCAATCACGGTTCGATGTTCCGCCGCCGTGTACCGGGCATTTGCTGGTTTCCTTCATAGGTTTCACTCCTCTATTGGATT
>JBBIJR010000091.1:0-12106 GCA_037445875.1 Bacteroidota bacterium
CCTACCATTGAATTGGTGGCGATCAGCGGGATGGAACAGATGGCGCGGCACCTGGGCATCAACGGCGAAAAGATTTCCGAGGCCCGCATGCTCATCGCCGAGGCCATCATCAACGCCATGGAATATGCCACTCCGGTTCACCCCCGCGTCGACGTGGAGTTCACGATGACCGCCCGTCAACTGGTCATCTTTATACGCGACTACGGACGAGGCTTTGACATGGCGAAAATCGAAGAACCCGTACTCGCCAGGAAGCTCCGTTTGCCCAGTAAACGCGGATGGGGCCTCAAGTTGATGAAGGAGTTGTCGGACGATTTCAAGATCACATCGGACCGGCAAGGCACCCGCATCACGATCATCAAGAGACTAACCTGAAGGAGGAGAGAGATGCAGAGCGAGTTCTTGCTCCGGTCAAGACTGGAACAAAACTGCCTCATTGTTGAAACGAGCGGATATTTGAACAACCTTGGAGGGGAGAAGATTGCCGATGAATGCCGCCGACATATCGACAACGGTGTCCGGCATATCATCATCGACCTCAAGCAGACGAAGATGGTCAATTCCATAGGTATCTCGATTCTGATTGAGATCATTGAGACACTCAATGAGGTCAAGGGTCAACTCTTTCTGACGAATCTGGATCAGACGATCGAGAAGACGTTTGCGATCATGGGCTTATTCCAGTACGCCGTCAAACACGGGTCCGTCGAAGAGGCTATCGCGGCGGCGGCGTCCGGGGAAACCCGCACCTGAGGCGGGTTCTGCAAGATGGACAGTACACGCTTAGATCCCCTCGAATTCCGGGCGTTCCAGGAGGGTTTCGAGACGTTGTCCCGCGCCAGGTCCATGGAGGACTTCGCCAAACGCTTCTGCCATATTGCTCGAGGGTCACTGACCGTATCTTACGTCAATCTCTATACCAACCGTCCGCCCGACCACTCGCTGCAACCCGTCTTCGTCCAGAAGGGGGATCGGGTGCCGGTTGAGATTCCCGACGCTCGGCCCTTCGATCTGCATAGCGTGGACGCAGAAAACGCCATCCAGATACGGATCGTCGAAAAGGACGGGACCTCCTTCTGTCTTCTGGTAGGCCCGCGGGTCGATCGCCGCCCCTGGTCCCCACTGGATGAACTCCTGATCCACCTGTTCTGTCAATTGTTCGACCACGGGTACCAGAGTTTCACGTCCCGCCGGGCCGAGCAGCAGCTGACGTTTTCACTCAATCAGCGGATC
Source organism: Bacteroidota bacterium (assembly GCA_037445875.1). Lineage (GTDB taxonomy): Bacteria > CLD3 > CLD3 > SB21 > SB21 > JBBIJR01. Next base: position 1,234 of record JBBIJR010000091.1, read on the forward strand.
CTCCAGCTGAATCAGTTGATCGATACCGGTATCGAATTGTCCCGGCTGAAACGTAGCGGTCCCCTGCTGGGATTAGCCGTACAACAAATGGCGGGCTTGTTGAACGCCTCCGTTGTGGAGGTCCGTGTGCGAAAGGGAGGGACGTTGGTTTTCGAAGCGGCATTTCCCAAAGCTTCATCGGAGACGGTGTCGGAGGATACGCTGCGAAGCGCCGCGGCCATACGGAAGGAATTCAGTTTTGGGGAAGAGACGTTTGAGTTCACTGCACAGAGAAAAGAAAGCCGGAGCGGCTGGATTCCGTTTGATGAAACGGACCGGGCGATACTGGACGCCGTGGTGCGGCAGGTGTTCGCGGCCGTTGAAAACGACTATCTTCAGGCGCAACTGCTGGACAAGCGCGATCTCGAACGGGAACTCCACCTCGCCTCCCTGATTCAGAAGAAAATATTGCCGACGGCCATGCCGCACGTGGATGGCTACGAAATCGCCGGAACGAACATCCCCTCGAAAGAAGTCAGCGGAGACTACTTTGACTGTTTCCTCCTGGGAAACGGCGAGGTCGTCGTGATCGTGGCCGATGTAGCGGGAAAGGGATTTCCGGCATCGCTCCTGGTCAGTACGCTGCACGCATCGGTCCACACGTCCGTGGTCGGACAGGTCGATCTGTCGGACCTGGCCTCCCGCCTGAACGACCTGATCTTCCGGTCTTCCACGCCGGACTGCTTCGTCACCTTCTTTATGGGAATCCTGAATCCCTCGACCGGTATCGTCCGTTGCATCAACGCGGGCCATCCACCGCCTCTTGTTCAGCGTCCCGGCGGGACGTTGGAGCCTCGACGCATCGGGGGACTGCCCCTGGGGTGCTTCGACACGGGTTGCGAGGTTGTCGAGGATCATATCGAATTGACGCCAGGTGCCAGGCTGCTCCTGTTCACGGACGGAATTCCCGAAGCACAGAACGGGCAGGGTGCATTCTATTCGGATGAGGCGTTCGAAGAATTCTTCCTTGAACATCCGGAGTTGTCGGCCTCGTCTTTTATCGAAGCCATGGTAGGTTCAGTGAAGACCTTTTGTGGCTCGGCATCGCTCTCCGATGACGTGACGTTGCTGTATGTACGGCACGCGGTGTGAAGGAGGGTCACCGCCTGAGCTTAAAGTGCTTGCGACTCTTTCCGGTTGTTTCTATATTGGCCTCACCGGTTCACTTGATTTCAAGTTTGACTTCAGCCCGTCATGGATAAAGACCTACTTTCGATTCAGGAAGCACGCGACGCCGTGCGCGCGGCCAAAGTTGCTCAACAGGAATTCGCGAGGTTCACGCAGGCTCAGGTTGACAAGATCGTTAAAGCCATGGCCGATGCCGGGTTTGCAGCCTCCGAGCGCCTGGCCCGGATGGCTGCCGACGAGACGCGCATGGGGCGGTACGAGGACAAGATCGTCAAGAATCAGTTTGGAACTCGAGACGTTTACGAATACATCAAGGACATGAAGACGGTCGGTATCATCAGGTTCGACGAGACGCACAAGCTGTATGAGATCGCCTGGCCCATGGGCGTCGTGGCCGCGATCATTCCGACAACCAATCCTACGTCCACCGTGATGTACAAGATCCTGATCTCGCTTAAGGCCGGCAACGGCATCGCCATCGCTCCGCATCCGCGGGCTGCGCGATGCACGTGCGAAGCCAGCGAAATCCTGCGCAAGGCGGCCGAAGAGAACGGGGCGCCGCATGGACTGATCGGCTGCATCCAGAACTCGACCCTGGAAGGAACGCAGGCCCTGATGAAAGCGCCGGATACGGCCGTGATCCTGGCCACCGGCGGCCCCAACATCGTCCGGGAGGCCTACAGCTCCGGCAAACCGGCGCTCGGCGTTGGCTCGGGCAACGTGCCCGCCTTTATCGAAAAGACGGCCAATGTGAAGAAAGCGGTCGCGGACATCATCGCCGGCAAATGCTTCGATTACGGCTTGTTGTGCTCGGCCGAAAACTCCATGGTCGCAGATGCGTCGCTCAAGGACCAGGTCCTTCAGGAACTGAAGAACAACCGCGCCCATCTCTGTTCCGACGATCAAAAGGCAAAGCTGGAGAAGCTGATGTTCGCCAGGGGCCGGCTGAATACGGAGATCATCGGTCTGCCGGCTGCCACGATTGCAGAACGGGCGGGCTTCCAGGTTCCTCAGGATACGACGGTGTTGGTCGTGCCGTGCAAGGAAGTCGGCAAGAGCGACCCGCTGTCGGCGGAGAAACTTTCCCCCGTCCTCTCGCTCTACTGGGTCAACGGATGGGAAGAGGGCTGCGAAGTCAGCATCAAGATCCTGAATTTTGGAGGCATCGGCCACACGATGGCGATCCACTCGAGCGACAAGGACGTCATCATGAAGTTCGGGCTCGAGAAGCCGGCGTTCCGAATCTGCGTCAATACCGTTGCGACACTGGGCGCTGTGGGTTACACGACCGGCGTAGCGCCATCCATGACCCTGGGTCCGGGGACGCTCGGAGGCTCCATCACGACGGACAACATCATGCCGACGCACCTCATCAATATCAAACGCCTGGCGTTCGAGACGCGGCCCTTCACGTCGTCGCTGGTTCATGGCCAGGGCACCGTCGGCAAGGCCGTCGAGTCCTCCACAAAGAAACCGGTTCCGACCTTTGATTCCAGACCGCGAAAGACGCCCGCCGTTGTGAAAGGCAGTTCTCAGACGAATCTGCGGTTCGGTACTTCGGGCCTGACAGAAAAGGACATCACCGGATCGTGGATGAGTTCATTCGCAGCCGGCGTTGATTCTTGAACGCATGCAGCAGCCGCCTAGGAGGCCGTGACAGGGTAATCTTCCGCGAGATTACCTTTTTCTATTTTATGTCGACTGGAGGCCCGTCATCTTAGAAGCCATTTCCATCCTTACCCTGGTCCTCGCCAACGGATTTTTTGTGGCCGCCGAATTCGCCATCGTCAAGGTGCGATCCACGCAGATTGAGACGATGCTACGCATTCACGACTTCCGTGCCAGGGTGGCCAAAGACGTTATCACGCACCTGGACGCCTATCTATCGGCCACGCAGCTCGGAATCACAATCACTTCGATTGGACTGGGTTGGATCGGCGAGCCGGCGGTGTCCCGCATGATCCGGCCGGTTGTCGACTGGCTGGACATCAGCGATCCGCGGGCCGTACACGCCGTGTCTTTTGCAGTCGGCTTCAGTACCATTACTTTTCTCCACATCGTCCTCGGAGAACTAGCCCCGAAGTCTCTGGCCATCCAGTATGCAAAGTCTACGACGCTGTGGGTGTCCCATCCCCTCAGACTCTTTTATATGGTGTTCCGTCCCGCCATTTATCTGCTCAATCATTCCGCCAATCTGGTACTGAAGATGATCGGTATCCGACCCGTGAGCGAACAGGAATTGACCCATTCCGAAGAGGAAATCCGCCTTCTCCTGGCAGATGGGAAGAAGAGCGGCGTCATTGACGCAACGGAATACAAGCTAATAGAGAACATCTTCAATTTCACGGAGACCACGGCCCGTGAAATCATGATGCCGCGGACCGAAATCTTCGCCCTGGATGTCGAACACGATCTGCAAAGCAACATCAAGCTGGCGATCGAAAGCGGATATACGCGAATTCCCGTCTACCGGGGCTCGCTCGACGCGGTCGTCGGCATTCTTTACATGAAGGACCTGTTTAAGGTCGACCGCGAGGATTCCAATCTCGATCTGGAGAAGATCCTCCGTCCGGTGTTCTTCGTCCCCGAAACCACCAGCATCAATCGCCTTATGCAGGATTTCCTGCAGCAGCGGGTGCACATGGGGATTGTCATCGATGAGTTCGGGGGAACCAGCGGACTGGTCACGCTGGAGAACATCATTGAACGAATCGTCGGTCAGATCCAGGACGAATACGATGACGAGAAAAAGGACTACGAGGTGCTGCCCGACGGCGGCTATCTGGTCAATGCCAAGATGCGCATTCACGACTTCAACGAGCAATTTCAGGCCTCCCTGCCGGAGGACGCGCATTACGAGACCCTGGCCGGTTTCCTTAACAATCTGGTGGGCCGAATCCCGGCCATTTCGGAGGAGATAGTCTACGGTCCATTCCTGTTTCGCGTCACCAAGAAATCACCCAAACAAATCCAACAGCTTCGCTTCCTCAAGAAAAAGGATGCCGGCACCACTTCCCCGGCGTCGTGATTTCCCTGGCCTTCCAAGAACGGCAAAAGCGCCCGGTCATTAAAAAATCTTGACTTACAAGTGAAGTATCGCTACTTTATTTACTAAGGAGGGAAGAGTGCACCTGGAGTGGGCCGTGAGACATGCTCTCTCCCATCAGTAACAGCATGAAGTTATGAAAGACAATCGATACAGACTTCTCTATCTTCCTGAAAATCAATCGGATATGCGGGAACTGATGATCTCGCGAAACCGATTGGTGTTTCTTTCAGTGGCGCTCGTCGGTTTTCTGTTTCTCGTAATGAGCGGAATAGGCATTATGATGTCGGCTTATTATGGGGACGAGAAGCTTGCCGAACTGGATACGGAGAACCAGATTCTGAAAGGACAGCTGGCCGACCTGGGCGATCGCATGCAAAGAGTTGGAGAGCAGATTGAAGGACTGCGAAAGCGGGATGCGGAACTTCGGCTCGTGTCCAATCTGCCGGACGTGGAGGAAGTCCTGAAGGACGCAGGCATCGGCGGCTCGGATCTCCAGTTCCACTACAACCCCGACTTGATTTCAAGCGAGGCCGACAGGATCATTCGGTCCAACCGCCTCAACCTGGAGCAACTGGAGGCAAGCGTTCGACTGGAGATGCAGAGCTATTCGGACCTCCATGACAAGATCAATGCCAACCTCAATCGATTGAACGCTATACCGTCGATCTGCCCTCTCAAGAAGGGCCGTGTAACCGATCGTTTCGGCGTGCGTAGAGGATTCCGTTCCTGGAAGGCTCACACCGGACTGGATCTTGCTGCACGGTGGGGCACGCCCGTCTACGCAACGGCGGATGGAACGGTCGAAGCCACCACGTGGCGAGGAGGGTACGGCAAGTCCATCATCATAGACCACGGCAACGGGATCAAGACGCTTTATGGACACCTGTCTGCCTACAGCGTCCGAACCGGGCAGAAAGTGAAGCGGAACCAGAAGATTGCAGAAGTGGGCAGTACCGGCCTGTCCACCGGACCGCATCTCCACTACGAAGTGCGGGTCAACGACGTCGTGCAGAATCCGGAACTCTACGTCTTCTTCGACATGATCAACTATCTGGAAATCCGATAGCGCACGCTTCAGTCAAGGTTTGATGTTCAGGCTCACGGCCCGCGTGAGCTTTTTTGTTCCTAGTCGTCGGTTTCCACATACAGCACCAACTCCTGCCCCACGCGTACATCGTCGCCCAGCATTTCGTTCCATGTCCTTATCTGGGTGATCGATACCTTGAACAGACTGGCGATGCGATACAGTGTGTCTCCGGCCTTCACCGTATAGAACGTCTGGCGGGTTTCCCGCACAAAGACCTTGAGTCGGGTACCCAGCATGGCCACGGGCGATTTCAAATTGTTCCATTCCATGATCTGGCGTACGGTAACGTCATACTGTCTCGCAATCTTCTCCAGATAGTCGCTTCGTTCGACGGTGTGGAACACGTATCGCAGCGTGGAATCCGTCCGGGCTTCTGTAACGAGAGCGACGGATTTCAGGCTGTCCTCGTTGGTCCACTGAACGGTGGAAGGAAGCATGAGTTCCCACGTGCCGTCCGGCAGCGAATTCTTCACGATCCAGTAGTTGAGGACCTTGATGGTCTTGAATGTGCATCCCAGTTCGGCCGCCCACGCCGACAGATCGGCAATCGATCCCTTGAGCGTGACGGTCTGGGTTGAGTCGTCATACGGTGCGTAGAGGTCCGCCGGACTGAGTTGGAGCGAATACCGATCGGGATGTTCGAGGATTTCCTTGAGTACAGCGATCTGGAACACATAGTAGCGCGTCTCCCGGTTGAGGAAAAGGTCGTAGTAGTCGGCAAGGCCCTGTTCCCTCAACACCTGGTTCATGTTCGCCTGTCCCGTGTTGTAGGCCGCTGCGGCGAGGCTCCAACTGCCGTAGGCTTCGCGCAGGTGCTTCAGCATGGTTACCGCCGCGCGCGTGGATTTCTCGACGTGAAACCGCTCATCCACGTGCCGGTTCACGTTCAGTCCCCAGAGCCGCGCTGTGGAGGGGATGAACTGCCACAAACCGCCCGCTCCGGCGTTTGACACCGCGTCGAGTCGGAGACCGCTTTCGGCGGCCGCCAGATATTTCAGGTCGTCCGGTGCTTCTGTCTCCTTCAGCACACGTTCAAAGGCGGGGAAATACTTTGTCGTTCGCTTGAGCAGCAGGATCAGCCGCTCATCCTGACCGATCCGAGTGACAAAGACCTCTTCGAGTCGCTCCCGGACTTCGCGGTCGTTGAGCGGAATCGTCTCTCCACAGAAGCTCAGCGAGTCCGGCAGCGCCCAGGTCCGTTGGGCCTCGAGGAGCGGCGGAGTGAGGATCGCCGGTAAACAACAAACCAGGAGCCATGCGTATCGCATTGAAGACAACCTTTCCGTCGAGAAGTTCATGCTTGAAGGAGCACAAAAAAAAGCAGGTATCGGGATCGATACCTGCTTCAAAACCGAAGAGGGTGTGTAACGTCCTCTCGATCAACTAAGCCTACAGTGTGTAACCCAGATGGAATTACTGTAAGGCTCCCGCATGGGGAACTACTTCTTAGTTGACTTCTTGGTTTTCTTCTTCGACGACTTCTTCGTCTTCTTGCCACCTTTCTTGGTCGCCATACTTCTGAACTCCTTTCACCTGTGAAACTTTAGTTAATTACTGAGAGTTGCGTGCAACTCTCAGTACGATTTTAACTTTTTTTGTTTTGAAAGTCAACTAAATTCTGCATTTAGAGCCCCCTCGGACCTGGTTAAGAGTGCCGCCGCAAAGGTCCATTCGCCCCGGAACACATAAAAAACCGGGCCGTCTGTAAACGCATACCGGCAAAGGGTTTCCGGGCACAGAAATTTTAGTTAGGATAGCTAACGATTATCCCCGGAGCGTGATCGCCTCACTCTCCCCACGATCGGACCAGTTCAAATGCGTTTCGGGTACAATCGTTGACGCCGATGCCCCCCACAAAGTTGCCGCGCAGGTAGACGCGAGGGCATTTGGCCAACTCCGTCTGCATCGCGGACCGGATCGCCAAGTGCCCGACGTCATACTGGGGAATTCCGCGCTCGTACCGGAACAATTTCACGACATCGGCCGCCCGCGAAAGGCCGAGCGTAAGCCGCATTTCACGGTCCACAATTTCACAAATCTGTTCATCCGGCCATTTTGCGATATCCCGATGATGGGCGCCGCCGAGCATGACGGTAATGCTGGTGCTTCCGGGAGGCGACAGGCTCGGAAAAATACTGGAATTCCACAAAGCACCCAGGCACGTGAGGTTCTGATTTCGTGCGGCCAGAAAACCGAAGCCATCCAGCGCGTGAGCGTAATTCCGATACCCCAACGAGACCACCGCGATCGGTGCATACGGGATGCGATCCAGCGCTGCTGCCAGAACGGGTGCGAGTTCGCGCAGCATGCGGGCCGTCGTAAACGCCGGTGAACAGAAGATCAGGGCGTCTGCCTGGCTTTCGATCACCTCGTCGCCGACTCGACATTTCAGTTTGTACACGCTTCCCATTCTTTGTACGTCGAGGACTTCGGCGTTCAGTCGGAGATGGCGGCTTAGATCGCGCGCCAGAGCCTGGGTCAACGTCTCCAGGCCGCCCTGGAACGTCAGCAGTGCTCGGCGGCCAAACCGGCGGTACGTTCTTTGGTGTTCATCGCTCTTCCGGTTCTTCATCAGTCCGCGGATGATCGATCCGTGTCGGCGTTCAGCCATGACCATGGACTCAAAGACCGCTTCAGCCTGGAGGGTGTGAACATTGCCGGCGTAGATGCCCGAGATGACCGGATCCAGGAGGTTTTCCACCAGATCGGCGGAAAATCGCCTCCCGAAGAATTGGGCCAGCGTTTCTTGCTGCGAGACGGGAGAATTTCTCCTCCAGTACTCCCCGACGATCGTCCCGACGGTCCTGAAGCCGATCAACGGTGAGGTCAGTGCGCCGATGGGATTTGTGGGCAATAGATGGAGTCGGCCGCCGAACCACAAGTATCGTTTTCGGGACGCGGCTTCGCTGACGAGGACCTGATCGAGTATACCCAACGCATCGGCCAGCCGAAGCGTATAATAGCCGTTGGAAAGAAAACCTCGAGGTCCTGCTTCGAACACAAATCCGTCATCCCTGACAGAACGAATATGGCCGCCGGCCCGGGAAGAGGGCTCCAGGATGTGGAGCTCCATGGCGCCGTCGGCCAAGTGGTTCGCAAAGCGTTGTTTCAGAAAAAAAGCCGTCGAGAGGCCGGAGATGCCCGCACCGATCACGTAGATCCGCTTCATGAGATTCCTTTCATCGTGGCCGCTCAGCGGTTCCCGTGTTTCTCCAGTTCTTTACGAAGACGATCGAGCTTCTTTCTCGCTTTGAGATGCTCCGCCATCGTGCGTGAGAACAGGTGAGTGCCGGTACCGTCCGCGACCATGTACAAGTAGTCCACTTTGGACGGATACAATGCGGCAAGGATCGACGCTTTGCCGGGATTGTTGATCGGCCCCGGCGGAAGTCCGCGGTACCGGTACGTGTTGTAGGGATGATCCGTCTCGAGGTCCTTGTTGTACAATCGTCTCGGTCCGTCCGTGAGGAGGAACTGGATCGTGGGATCCGCCTGCAGCAGCATGCCTTTTCGAAGCCGGTTGTGGTAAACGGCCGAAACGAGATAGCGTTCGTCGTCGTCGGCGGTTTCGCTCTCTATGATCGAAGCCAGTGTTACCACCTGACGCATGCTGAGCCCCCATTCGGCCTGCCTCCGTTTCAATTCCTCATCGTAATAATTTTTGAACTCTCGCACCATGATCCTGATCATGTCCCGTTCGTCGGTGCCGGGATCGAAGAAGTAGGTGTTGGGCAGCAGGTAGCCGATCAACGACGTGTCCGGCAGGCCCAACTCACGAATGAATGCCGTGTCCCGTACCAAGGCGGCAAAAGCATTCGTGTCGACCGGCATCCTGGCGCTCACTGACCGGATCAGCTGCTTGAGCGAGCTGCCTTCCGGGATGGTCACCCGCAGGACCTGGGGAACCGAACTCTGGAGAATTCTGAGGATCTGGTGGTTGGATGCGTGGATGGGGAGTAAGTATTGGCCCGCTTTGAGGCTTCGGTCGGCCCGAAGATAGCGAGCAGCCCATACGAAGGTTCTGGCGTTTTCGATGACGCCGCTTTCTTGTAGAATCTGGGCGATATCGGTGAGGGATGAGCCGCGGGGAATGACGATGTGAAGCTTCTTATCGAGCGGAAGGGCTTCCGCATCGAGGAGAGGCGCATTGTACAGGACCAGCTTGTAGAAAACAGCAAATCCGGCCAGTCCGGTTATCACCACGCCGACCAGAAATGCGACAGACGCCTTAAGCACGGTAAGGGTTTTCACACCTCCAAGGTCTTTCCAATATTGTGCGCTCCTCCTTTCGGCCTCCCAAAAGCGCGGCAGTATACAACGATTCGTCCTGCCAATCAAAAGAAAACGTACTGCGGCTGCGCACAATCAAACCTTGCTGCAGACGGGCATCGTCTTGCATGCATCCCTGGCCCCGGCGCGCCCCTCACCCCTGCCCGGCGAACATAGCCCTCGCACGCCGCAATCCAGTAGCGAGTATTCCTTAACAAAAATATCCGAAACATCGCCTGGAAAAGCAAGACGCCGGGCAACGTCGCTGAATCCATGTCTCCTCGACGGGGGCCGCGAACGCCGACGGCTCGACGGGGCTTACACGGGGAACGACGGTTCGGTCAGTTTCCCAGCGTGGCTACCATGATGGCTTTGAGCGTATGCACGCGGTTTTCCGCCTGGTCGAACACGATAGATGCTTCCGACTCGAACACTTCCTCCGTCACTTCCATGCTCTCCAGGCCGAATTGACGATAGATCTTCTCTCCCGTTGTCGTTTCACGATTGTGGAAGGAGGGAAGGCAGTGCATGAAGCGCACGTGTGCATTGCCGGTCATCTCGACCACGCGCCGATTGACCTGAAAGGGTTTAAGAAGGGTAATGCGCTCGCCCCAAAGGTGCTCCGGTTCACCCATGGACACCCACACATCTGTATACAGAAAATCGCAATCGCGGACCGCTTCGGAGACGTTTTCCGTGATCGTGATCCTGGCCCCGGTCTCGGAGGCTATTTCGTGCGCCCGGGCCACGAGCTGCTCGTCTGGCCAGACAGGCTTTGGAGCCGCTGCCCGAAAATCCATACCCATCTTGGCCGAACCGACCAGCAGCTCGTTACCCATGTTGTTGCGGGCGTCGCCCAAGTAGCACAGGCGCACATCGTGGAGAGGCTTTTCAGCGTATTCGATCATGGTCATCAGATCGGCCAGAACCTGGGTCGGGTGGAACTCATCCGTAAGGCCGTTCCAAACGGGCACGCCGGCAAAGTCGGCCAGCTGCTGAATGAGTTCCTGTCCGAATCCCCGGTAGAGGATGCCGTCATACATGCGGCCCAGCACGCGTGCCGTGTCCTTCATGGATTCCTTGTGTCCGATCTGCGAGCCGGCGGGACCCAGATAACTGACGCGGGCACCCTGGTCGTGGGCCGCCGCCTCGGCCGCGCATCTCGTGCGCGTGGACGTTTTTTCAAAGATCAGCGCCAGGCTTTTGCCGAGCAGGCGCTGCTGCTCCGTTCCGTCGTAGTTTGCCTTCTTCAGGTCCGCCGAAAGTTCGAGCAGGAACCGGATTTCCTTGGGGGTAAAATC
>JBBIJR010000091.1:12116-12564 GCA_037445875.1 Bacteroidota bacterium
AGAAAATGTCGGTTTCTCAGATTGAACGCCATGCCAGGCCTCCTCTATTGGGGAGGAACGATTCTCGTTCCTCCCGTTCTATTGCTCAATTGCGCGGCTTGCGTAATGATCGTCTCCTGTCCACCATTCTCTACGAACTGGATGGCGGCCAGAATTTTGGGAGCCATGCTGCCGTCGGCGAACTGGCCCTCTTCCAGGTACTGCCTGGCCTCGTGTACGGTGAGACGGTCGATCGCCTGTTGCCGGGGCGTATTGAAATGAAGAAATACTTTGGGAACATCGGTCAAAATGAAGAATTCGTCCGCCCGAATCTGAGTCGCCAACAACGACGAGGCAAGGTCCTTGTCGATCACCGCATCGATGCCCTGCAGCTTGTTCTCCTTGATATAAAAAACGGGAATGCCTCCCCCACCGACCGCGATGATGATCTCGCCCTCACGGGCCAATC
>JBBIJR010000092.1:0-12164 GCA_037445875.1 Bacteroidota bacterium
CGATCTTAGAACGGTGAAGGGGAAAGACTTCATCGGTTCGATGGGCAATCGAATCGGCGGAGACCAGGTGATGGTGCTTGAAAGCGCCCATGCGCTGGACTACCTCTTTACGCACCGCTTCGACGCCAAAGCGAAGACGAGTGAGTGTCAATCTTGTCATGAAAGCCAGACTTTCTGTGGCACGTGCCACATGGAAGGCAACAAGACCATGCGGCCGGCCTGGCACGACGTGGCCGGATTCACCAGCGGGCCCGCTCCGACGCTCCACAGCCGACTCGCCAGGAAGGACATGGAGAATTGCGCTTCCTGTCATCAGGTCGAAGGGTTCGACGTGACGTGCGTGCGCTGCCACAACGCGGACGGACTCAAGTGAGTAACCCCAACTGTGAGGCGATGGACATGAAAAAGATTCTTTGCGGTTTACTCGTCATGCTGCTGGGCGTTGCCGCTTGCAGCGACCGGCAGGACGTCCATATCACGGGTCCGGAGATTCAGACCCCCGTGACGTACCAGTATTTGAAACCGTTCTTTGACGGCAAGTGTGCAACGTCCGGCTGCCACGATGCCGCAACGGCCGCGGCCGGCTACGACATGAGTACCTACGCAGGCGTCATTACGCGGGCGTCCGCGGACAATGAGAGCAGCCCGCTGCTCGTGAAAGTCCAGTCAGGCGGTAGCATGAACGAGTTCCTCGGAGACTATCCTGATACGAGGATCGAGGCAATCCGGCAGTGGATCGTGGACTATGACCTGCAGGAGAACTGAGATCAGACTCCGGTTTACGCACATACGAGAGCTCGCATCTACTCATAAGGATCTGAGAAAGGAGGTTCCCTTGAAAGCAACAGCATGGGTTCTGGCAAGTCTTTTCCTGTTCGTCTCTGTGGTGATGGGGCAGGAAGAGGGAACGAAGCAGCGTGTCTTCGTCGGCAACGACAAGTGCAAGCCGTGCCACATGTCTCCCAAAAAAGGGGCGCAGTATAAGTCATGGACCGAGAGCAAGCATGCCAAGGCGTATGAAACGCTGGCTACCGACAAGGCGAAAGAATTCGGCGCCAGGGTGGGCGTCACCAATCCGCAGGAAGACGCAAAATGCCTGAAATGCCACATTGACGGCTACGGCGTGGATGCACAGTTCCTCGGTGAGAAATACAACAAAGCACAGGGCGTCGGCTGCGAATCCTGCCACGGCGCGGGCGGGGATTACTGGACGAAGGAAGTGATGGCCGATATTACGGCCGGCAAGATCGACGGGGCCACCGTGGGTCTCGTGAAACCGACAGAGGAGACCTGCAAGCGCTGCCACAACGAAGAGTCACCCTCGTTCCAGGCCTTCAACTTCGAAGAGATGCAGAAGAAGATCACCCATCCGATGCCGAAGTGATTGTGACGTGATCAACATCTCAAGAGCGCCTCGACCCGGTGGTGGGGCGCTTTTTGTTTTCTTTCTGTGCGAAGGTGAGTGAGATGACATAAGTCATGCGATGCCATGACAAATGTCGTTATTACTTAATTTACATGAACTTAAATTTATTGCAGGCAAAACGAGAAAAAAAGAACAGCAATTCCTCATATTCTACAGAGTTCTGATGTTTGGTAAGTTCCTCGCCTTTGTGTTGGTAAGCATTTCGTTGACGGGGTGGCGGGCACCTCTCTCGGTCGCGCAAACGAGGGAGACGTGTATGGAATGCCACAGCGACAACTCGCTGACGATGACCCGGAACAAGAAAGAGGTATCGCTTTACGTCGAAGACCGGATCCTGCAGCACTCGACGCACAAGAAGTTGAACTGCATCGCATGCCACACAGGATTTGATCCGTACGAGGTGCCGCACAAGGCGAAGATCACGCCGGTCAATTGCCTGTCGTGTCACAACAAGGCCCTGCTCAAACATCCCTTCCATCCCAACATGGTCCGGGCGATGGGAGTAGACGGTGCGGCGGATGTGTCCTGCAAAGGCTGCCACGGCCGTCACGATGTCGTGTCGCCGAAGACGGAAGGCTCCCGCTGGCACGTAAAGAATCTCGTCCAGTCTTGCGGCAGTTGTCACGGGACGGTTACCGAGCATTTTCTGCAGTCGGCCCACGGCCAGGCGCTGGCGGCGGGAGTTCCCGAGGCGCCCAACTGCCTGAAATGCCACATGGGCGACGTTGCCCGCGTGCATGCGGGCCAGGATTCCGTGCAATTGAAGATCGCACAGGAAAAAATGTGTATCAGCTGCCACATCGAGAACCCGAGTGTCGCCGGTAAGGCCGTGCGGGGAAGCAAGTTCATCGCCTCGTACGAAAAGAGCATCCACGGGGCGGCCCTCCTGCGCGGCAACGCCAGCGCCGCCAATTGCGTCAACTGCCACGGCAGCCACGAGATGAATCGCAGTTTTGTTCCCACCTCGCGTGTGAATAAGCTGAATGTGCAGGAGGTTTGCGCCCAGTGTCACGCATCGATTGTGGAGTCGTATGCCTCCAGCGTGCATGCGGAGGCGCTTCACAAGGGCAACATGGACTCGCCGGTGTGCACGGACTGCCACGGGGAACACGACATTCTGAAGCACACGGACCCCAAATCTCCGGTGTCCTCTAAGAACGTCTCCCAGCAGGTTTGCGGGACCTGTCACGCCTCGTTGAAGCTCACCCGCAAGTACGGCTTATCCACGGATCGCTTCCAAACATTTTCGGACAGCTATCACGGGCTGGCCGTCCGCGGCGGAGCCATCGAAGTGGTCAATTGTGCGAGCTGCCACGGGGCGCATGACATCAGACGGTCCCACGATTCGACGTCCTCTGTCAGCAAGGAAAACATCGCCAGGACGTGCGGCAAGTGTCACCCGGGCGCCAATACGCGTTTTGCCCTTGGGTCGGTGCACGTGAGCACGGCGGTCAAGGAAGAGGACCCGGTATTGTACTGGATCGCTACGATCTACATCTGGCTTATCGTCGGCCTGATAGGGGGCATGGCCGTCCACAACGGGGCCGACTTCGTCAAGAAGATCCGCAGGAAGCTGCTCATCCAGCAAGGCCTCCTCATCGAAGAGCCCGTCCGACACCGGATGTACCTCCGCATGACCCTCAACGAGCGCCTGCAGCATGCGGCGTTGCTCACGAGCTTCGTCACCCTCGTTCTCACGGGCTTCATGCTCCGTTATCCCGAGGCCTGGTGGGTGGCGGGCATCCGGAGCCTGAGCGACAACGTGTTCGAACTGCGCAGCTGGCTGCACCGAATTGCCGGCGTGGTCATGGTGACGGCCAGCGTGTATCATGTGGGCTACCTTTCGTTCACGGCGAGGGGAAGGCAGTTGTTCAAGGACCTGCTGCCGGCGCTGCAGGACTTTTCCGATGTGCTCAACGTTCTCCGTTTCAATTTCGGCGTGCTCAGAGAGAAGCCGAAATTCGGCCGCTTCGGCTACGTGGAGAAAAGCGAATACTGGGCGCTGGTCTGGGGCACCGTCCTGATGACGTTGACCGGTGCGATGATGTGGTTCGAGAACACAACCATGTCGATATTCGGGAAACTGGCGTGGGACATCGCGAGGACCGTTCACTTCTACGAAGCCGTCCTGGCCACGCTTGCCATCGTGGTATGGCATTTCTACTTTGTAATCTTTAATCCCGATGTGTACCCGATGAGTCTCGCCTGGCTGACCGGGAAGATCTCCGAAAAGGACATGGAGGAGGAACATCCGCTGGAGTTGGAGCAGATGCGGGTCCGGGAACTGCAGGAGGCGGAGCGCCGGGAGGAGGCGTTGAAAGAGACGCACGAGGAAGATCGCCCATCATGAGGACGCGGGCGCTCCTGATGGCCGTCGTTGCCATCGGAATGAGCGGGCCGCTGCGGGCCCAGGAGAACAGCGACTGCTTCGACTGCCACGATGACGTCACGCTGGAAGTGGAGAGGGCGGGCAAGACCGTGTCGCTGTTCGTGAGCAAGAAGCGGTTCAGTCAGACCGCCCATCGGAACGTCAAGTGTACGGGCTGCCACGCGGAACTGGCCGGCCAGGAGATGCCGCACGACGCCTTTGAGTCCAAAGCGACGTGCGTGCCCTGTCATCAGCAGATCCAGGGCTTCTACGACGACGGACTGCACGGCCGCGCCCGCCACACCGGAGACCCCCTGGCCCCGTCGTGTCTGGATTGCCATGGCGCTCCGCACGACATCCTGTCCTCACGGGATTCGCGCTCGCCGGTTGCCCCGTTGAAGATACCCTCGCTTTGCGGCCGGTGCCACCACGAAGGTTCTCCGGTCCAGATCAAGTACGACATCCCGCAGGCCCACATCCTCGAGAACTACTCCGAGAGTATTCACGGCGAGGGCCTTCTGAAAAAGGGCCTCATTGTCAGTGCCAATTGCGCCAGCTGCCATACGGCCCACCGCATCCTGCCGCACACGGACAACCGCTCGTCGATCGCGCGCGTCAACATCGCCCGCACGTGCACCCGGTGCCATGCGGAGATCGAGGCCGTCCATCAGAAGATCATCCGCGGGGAATTATGGGAGAAGGAGGCCCACGTCCTGCCGGCGTGTGTCGACTGTCATCAGCCGCACAAAGCGCGAAAGGTATTCTACGAGCAGGGCATGTCGGATCGTGAGTGCCTGGCCTGTCACAGCAAGACCGGCCTCAAGTCGTCCGGCGGAAAACCGATGTTCGTCGATACACGATCGGTAGAGAGGTCACGGCACTTTCAAGTGGCCTGCACCCAGTGCCATACGGGCGTCGATCCCGCAGCGGCGAGACCGTGCGAGACGCTGAGCCAGAAGGTGGACTGTGCGGCCTGCCATGCGGAGGTGGGCGATGACTACCGCCGAAGCGTGCACGGCAAGTTGTTCGCGGAGCGCGATGCCAACGCACCGACCTGCGTCGAGTGCCACGGCACTCACGGCGTCCTGGGCAAGAAGGACGCCGCCTCGCCGATCTTTCCCACGAGCATCCCGACGCTGTGTGCCAAGTGCCACCGCAAAGGGGAGAAGGCAACTGTGCGATATCAGGGAACGGAACATGCGATCATCGAGAATTATACCGAGAGTATTCACGGCAAAGGGCTTCTCAAAAGCGGACTCCTGGTCACCGCCAAATGTACGGACTGTCACACGGCGCATCGGGAATTGCCCGTGTCCGACTCGCTGTCTAGCGTGCATCCGGCCAACGTGCCTGCCACCTGCGGCCGCTGCCACAGCGGGATCGAGGAGCAGTTCGTGCGAAGCATCCATGCCCGCGAGGTCTCGAACAGTACGGAGCCGCTGCCGGTGTGCAACGATTGTCACACGGCGCACACGATTCGCCGAACCGACGAGACGGGATTCAAACTGGAAATCACCAATACATGCGGGAGGTGCCACGACGACATCACCCGGACCTATTTCGATACGTACCACGGCAAAGTATCGCAGCTTGGATACACGAAGACGGCCCGGTGCAACGACTGCCACGGGGCACACGACATCCTGCCGGTCACCGATTCGCGCTCCCACCTCAGCAGGGACAACGTGGTGCAGACCTGCCAGAAATGCCATCCGGAGGCCAATCGCCGGTTTGCGGGCTACCTGACACACGCCACCCATCACGACCCGGTGAAATACCCCTACCTGTTCTGGGTATTCTGGGGCATGACGGGGCTGCCGATTGTCACGTTCACAATGGGCGGTCTGCATACACTGCTCTGGCTCCCCCGGGCCCTCCAGATGCGGCGGGAAGTCCGGGTGCAGGCCGCCGAAGCGGAAGGGCGGCAGTTTCAACGGTTCACGCGGCTCAACCGGGTCCTGCACGTCGTGATGATCGTGAGTTTCATCAGCCTCGCACTCACGGGCCTCTCCCTCAAGTTTTCCCACACAGGATGGGCGAAGATGCTGTCTCGCTTTTTCGGCGGCTTCGAGTCGGCCGGGTACATTCACCGGGTGGCGGCTGTGTTCATGTTCATGCTCTTTGTTACGCATATCTACGACCTCGTCCGGCGCAAACGCACCGAGTATGGAACATGGAAGAAGCTGCTTTTTGGCTCAGATACGATGTTGTTTACGAAGAGGGACTTCAGGGAATTCTGGGGATCGATCAAGTGGTTCCTGGGCCTGGGGCAGCGCCCGAATTTTGGCCGTTGGACGTACTGGGAAAAGTTCGACTATTTCGCCGTTTTCTGGGGCATTACCGTGATCGGTTCGACGGGTCTCATCCTGTGGTTTCCGGAGTTCTTCACGCAGGTGCTGCCGGGTTTCTTCATCAACATAGCGACGATCATTCACAGCGACGAGGCCCTGCTGGCGGTGGGCTTCATTTTCACGGTGCATTTTTTTAACACGCACCTTCGGCCGGAGAAGTTCCCGATGGATATTGTGGTCTTCACGGGGCGTATGTCGGTGGAGGAATGGAAACGGGACAAGCCGGAAGAGTACGAGAAGATGGCAGCGAGCGGTGAACTGGAAAAATACCTCGTGGAGCCGTATCCTCCGATGGTGGTGCGGGCGATCCGGGCATTCGGTTGGTCGGCCCTGACGGTCGGGTTCAGTATTGTGTTGTGGATCATTTACGCGATGTTGTTTGCTTATCGTTGAAGGCAGTGCCATGAAGCGGCTGTTTCCATCGTCGTTCTATAACATACGGTCCCTGATCGGTGCCGGATTGTCGGTGCTCAGTCTGGCTCTCATCGTCTTTCTCTTTGTACTCGAGGCCCTGGCGGATCAGCCGAAGCCGTACATGGGCATCATCACGTTTATCATTCTGCCCGGTTTCCTGGTCATCGGCATCCTGATGATCGCATGGGGCATCCTGAGGGAGCACCGGCTGCGCAGGCTGGGCAAGGCGGAGAGCCACCTGCCGGTCATCGATTTCAACAACCCAAGGCACCGCCTCGCGTTTTCGGTGGTTTCCTTCGGAATGATCGTTTTTCTCGCCCTTTCGGCGTTCGGGAGTTACAAAGCGTACGAATTCACCGATTCCGACGAGTTCTGCGGCGAAATGTGCCATACCGTGATGAGTCCTGAATTCACCGCTTACCAGTATTCTCCGCACGCCCGCGTGGGATGCGCGCAGTGCCACATCGGTTCCGGTGCGGAGTGGTTCGTCAAAGCGAAGATCTCCGGCTCCTATCAGGTCTACTCCGTCTTGTTCAATAAATTCTCGCGGCCTATTCCGACCCCGATCGAGAATCTTCGGCCGGCGCAGGAAACGTGCGAGCAGTGCCACTGGCCCAAGCACTTCTTCAGCGAGAAGCAGAAGGTGCTGACGTATTACTTGTCCGATGAACACAATACCCGGTGGACCCTGAATCTGTTGATCAAGATCGGAGGAGGCAATCACGAGGAAGGTCCCACCTCCGGCATTCACTGGCACATGAATATTGCCAACGAAATTACGTACCGGCCCTCCGACGCCGCGCGGCAGGACATACCGTGGGTGCGAGTCCGGCACCGGGACGGATCGGAAACGGTGTATCGCGACACGACGAGGCACGTGGACGTCGTGGCAGGTGAGGCACGGCGGATGGACTGCATTGATTGCCATAATCGGCCCACACACATTTTTCACCATCCCGCCAACTCCGTCAACCACGCCATGTCCGTGGGATGGATCGATGACCGTTTGCCCTACATCAAGAACGTCGCCGTCAAGGCCCTGCAAAGTCCGTATCGCAGCAAAGAAACCGCGATGGACAGCATTCGAGTCACGATTGCCGATTTCTATGCCTCGCACTATCCCGAATTGGTGGTGAGCAAGAAGACCGCCATCGATCGCGCCGTCCAGGAAGCGCAAAAGATCTACACCCGCAATTTCTTTCCGGAAATGAACGTGAGTTGGAAGCATTTCCCGGACAACATCGGACACATGTATGCGCCGGGATGCTTCCGCTGTCACGACGGAAAACACCGGAGCGACGATGGCCGCTTCCTTTCACGCGATTGCAACATGTGTCATACGATCCTCGCACAGAAATTGGAAAAAGGAAGCCTTCGGATCTCGCTGCAAGGAATCGACTACCGTCATCCCGTAGATATCGGTAATGAGTGGCAGGAAAAGAATTGCAGCGAATGCCACAGTGAATGAGCGAACAAGGTTCGCAGCGGATCACATGACAATTATCATTGTATGAACGCGAGTCCCGTCTTACGTTAAGGAATCTTGACTGCGGAAGAGCAGGTCGGTCACCAAGTAATGAGGTCGGTATGGTTCCTCAGACGGACGAACCGGCACAACCCGGCAAAAGGGATTTCCTGAAATGGGTGCTGAGCGGCGCCACGATCGCATGGCTGGGCTCGGTGTTGTATCCCGTCCTGTCCTTCCTAAAGCCGCCGAAACAACCCGAGGTCGAAGTAAGCAGCATCAAAGTGGGCAAAGTGTCGGACGTCGAAAAGGACAGCGGGACGATTGTGCGCTTCGGGAACCGGCCCGTGATCCTTATCCGGAAGGCGGACGGCGACTTCAGGGCATTCTCGGCAACCTGCACCCATCTTGATTGCACGGTCCAGTACCGTAAAGACATGGGCGTGATCTGGTGCGCGTGCCACAACGGCGCCTACGACCTTAACGGGAGAAACGTGGCGGGACCGCCGCCGAAACCCCTGGACGAATTCAAAGTGATCGTGCAGGGCGAAGAAATCATCATATCCAAGAAGACATGAAGACGTTCCTGCGTCGAAACTACGAGTGGATCAATGAGCGGGTACAGCTGGATGAACTGACCCAGTACATGGGCAAGAAATACGTGCCCGTGCATCGCCACTCCATCTGGTACTACTTTGGCGGTGTCTCCTTGTTCCTCTTCCTGATTCAAGTCGTGACGGGTATCCTTCTCCTCCTATACTACAAAGCAAGCGAAGACCTGGCCTTCGAAAGCATTCACTTCATCATGTCCAAAGTGCAGTTCGGCTGGCTGGTCCGTTCCATTCACAGCTGGGCGGCGAACCTGTTCATCCTCGCGGCCTTTGTCCACATGTTTAGCGTGTATTTCACCAAAGCGTATCGGAAACCGCGCGAGATGACCTGGCTGAGCGGAATGTTGATGTTCTTCCTCGCACTCGGCTTCGGTTTCAGCGGCTATCTCCTGCCGTGGAACGAACTGGCGTACTTTGCGACCAAGGTCGGCACGGAAATCGCAGGCGCCGTGCCCTGGATCGGAGAACACCTCCTCGTGTTCATGCGCGGCGGCGAGGACGTGACGGGTGCCACGCTCTCGCGTTTCTTCGGGTTCCACGTGGCCGTATTCCCGGGCATTTTCACGGTCCTGTTGTTTGCCCACCTGCTGCTCGTCCAGCGCCAGGGCATGAGCGAGCCCCTCGAACATGAAAGGACGCCCGGCGCGTCGCATCAGACCATGCCGTTCTTTCCCAATTTTCTCCTGC
The DNA here is from genome assembly GCA_037445875.1 of Bacteroidota bacterium. Classification (GTDB taxonomy): domain Bacteria; phylum CLD3; class CLD3; order SB21; family SB21; genus JBBIJR01. The sequence continues at coordinate 9,323 of JBBIJR010000092.1, forward strand.
GCGATCTTCTGCTCTGGCTGATCGTACTCAATGTGCTGGCCGTCCTTGCCGTGTTCTTTCCGTGGGAGTTGGGAAAGAAGGCCGATGCTTTCGCCCCGGCACCTGCGGGCATCAAACCGGAATGGTACTTTCTGTTCATGTTTCAGACGCTGAAGCTCATTCCGGCACACCTGTGGTTCCTCGAAGGCGAGACGTTCGGGGTGCTGGCGTTCGGAGTAGCGGGAGTCCTCTGGCTGATGGTGCCGTTCTGGGACCGGAAGAGCTCTCGCGGAGAACTTAATCGTACCATCAATTACATCGGCATTGCGGTGGTCGCGTACATCATCGTGCTGACGATCATGGGATGGCTGTTATGAATCGTTGCCGGAGATGGCTGACCGTGACCGTGGTGTGGGTGGCGGTACTTGCCCCGGAGGGGTGGGCCCGTGTTCCTGACCAGTGCTATACCTGCCATGAGACGATGGGCGACAAGGCGTCCACGCTCTTCAAGAAGGACGTCCACTATGTCCGGGGCTTGTCCTGTGCCGATTGTCACGGTGGAGACCGGAACAGCGACGACATAGAGGCGTCCATGAGCCGCAGGGCAGGGTTCGTCGGAATCCCGTCGGGGGATGCAATTTCGGCAGCGTGCGCCCGCTGCCACTCGGATTCCGTACGAATGAGCAAGTTCGGATCCAACCTGCCCGTGGGGCAATTACAGGCGTTGATGAACGGCTCCCACGGCAAGATGGCGACCAGCGGACGAAGCCGGATTCTTCAGTGCACGACCTGCCACCGAGCCCACGGGATCGTCTCGGCCCGCAGTCCCGCCTCTCCGGTTCACCCGCTGCGCGTCGTGCAGACGTGCAGCCAGTGTCACGCCAACGCGTCCTACATGAAACTGTATAATCCGTCGCTGCCCGTCGACCAGCTGGACAAGTACAAGACCAGCGTGCACGGTATTCGGCACGCCCGGCACGATGCGAAGGCGGCCGTGTGTTCGAGTTGTCACGGGAGCCATGAGATTCTTCCCGCCACGAGTTTCAAGTCGAAGGTCTTTGCTTCCAATCTTCCCGAGACGTGCGGGCATTGCCACTCGGACTCGGTGTATATGAAGGAATACGGGATTCCGACCACTCAGGTCGGGGATTTCTCCACCAGTGTCCACGGAGTCGCGCTCCTGAAGAAAAGAGACCTGTCGGCTCCGGCCTGTAACGATTGCCACGGCAATCACGGCGCAACACCGCCGGGCGTCGAGTCCATCTCGAAGGTCTGCGGAAAATGCCACGCACTGAACGCCGATCTGTTCTCGTCCAGCCCGCACAAGCGCGCCTTCGACGACGAGCAGTTGCCGGAATGCGAGACATGCCACGGAAAGCATGCCATTCTGCCCGCCACGGTGGGCATGCTGGGTGTTGACTCTTCGGCCGTCTGCCACCGCTGCCACGCGAAAGAGTCCGACAAAGGGTATCGTGCGGCCCGCGACATGCGCCGCTGGATCGACAGCCTCGCGGTGGAGGAAAGAGTCGCTCTGGCGCTGATCAACGAGGCCGAGCAAAAGGGCATGGAGGTCGGCGAAGCCAAATTCAAACTGCGTGATGTCAATCAGGCCCGTCTCGAGTCGCGAACGATGGTCCACTCCTTTAACGAGAAGAAGTTCCGCGGCGTCGTCGGCAAAGGTCTGGACGTCACATCGTTTGTCCAGGCGGAAGCGCGCGCGGCGGTCGAAGAGTACGCGTTCCGAAGATGGGGGTTGGGGTTCTCGACGCTGATCATTACCATCCTGGCTGGCTCTCTATACGCATGGATCCGGCGTATAGAGAAAACGGATCGCCGAAGCCATCCCTGAACGCTACGTCCGGGACGCCCGGGCAGTGACCCGGATCAGTTCATCGCGGCGCGCACCGGTCCGATTGAGGGGGACCGGATTTCACTGAACTTCTCCCGAATCTCCAGAATATTAGGCACGATTTGTCGAAAAGAGACCACCAGCTCCGGGTCGAAGTGCGTTCCGCTGAGCCGATCGAGTTCCTTCAACGCTTCGTCTACAGACCACGCCTGTTTGTACGGCCTTTCGGACGTCAGGGCATCGAACACGTCGGCCACCGTACAAATCCGTGCGCTCAGCGGTATCTGGCTCCCCTTGAGCCCCCGCGGATAGCCGGTTCCGTCGAACTTCTCGTGGTGGCACAGGGCGATCTCGGACGCCATCTGGAGCAGGCGGGATTTGCTGTTGTGCATGATTTCGTACCCCGTGAGGGTATGTAGTTTGATCTGGGCGAATTCATAGATATCCAGCTTGTCGCCCTTGAAGAGGATGTCGTCCGGGGTGGCCACTTTGCCGATGTCGTGCATCGGAGAGGCGAGAAACATCAGGTCCTGGTCGTCCACGCCCATGCCGATATGTTTCGCTAGGGCTTTGCTGTACAGCGCGACGCGCATGACATGCAGACCCGTTTCCGGGCTCCGGTACTCCGCCGCCCGGGCCAGCCGGAAGATGACCTCCTTTTCCCTCTCAACGATCTCGTGCGTTGCCTTGCGCACCTCATCGGCCAGCCAGTCGGCCCGACTAACCAGCTCCCGGTGATGCTGGCGGATCTGCAGCATGTTCTTGGTCCGCGCGACCAGCTCGGCGTGATCGATGGGTTTGTTGAGGAAGTCGGAGGCACCGAGTTCCAGCGCGCGATAGCGGATGCGCCGGTCGTTGTCGGCCGTGATCATGACGATCGGCGTGGTGGGGTCCTCCGCCACGTCCCGAAAGCGCTGGATGAACTCGAGTCCGTTCAAGTCCGGCATCATGTAATCTACGTATATCAGATCGGCCGTGTGGTTGAGGCACCAGCGGAGCGCTTCGGGCGAGTTC
>JBBIJR010000093.1:0-11777 GCA_037445875.1 Bacteroidota bacterium
TTATCGGCCTTCGCGGTTTGGTTGGGATCAACCTCGACCTTTGTTAAAGCCCGTTTAGACCAGGCCTTCTCCAATTGGGCCATTGAGTCGGGTACGTGGAGGAATGACACCGCCAGCAATCCCACAAGAAAAGCGGTAAGAAGCCTCATGACAGCCTCCTTGAGAAAAAGTAGTGATGGATCACATGCGGCCGAGGGCTGCAAGGAGTGAGAACGGCTTTGCAGCGGGCCACTTCAGTAGGTGCGAAGAAAGTAATGGCATGACTGTCCATTGTCAAGGACGGAATTAGAATACATGATGGCAACCCTGCCCTCGCAAACCGTATAGTCATACAGTCCGGGGGCCGGTCGAAATCGGGACTTGCGCTCGCGAACGCACTTTGGTACCATGATTGATCATGCAATCCAAGCCGCAGGAAGAGAAGCGACCGACCGCCGATGAGACGTTCGTCAATCTGATTCGCGTCGCCGACGAGGACGAAAAGATCGGGAAGTTCGTGCGCGCCGTCGTGAGCCAGCCCGATTTCGAACGGTTGTCGCTGGTCAATTCTTTCATCTCCGAGATGGCCCTCAAAGGAGCGCCTCAAGAATTCATCAAGGCCGTAGCCGCGCTCCGGGATCCTCAAATCGCGGCGGATGTGAAGAAATGGCTGGAACGGGAGCGGTATTTCTGATAGCCACGCGATTCTGAACCTTTCACGGAGCCTCCAGGTCAAGATACGGGCCGATTTTCAGCGTCCATCCAGCTTCCCGATAACTCCCTCCCGAAAGAGTTCGAACCTCGCCGCGATACGATTGGCACGGAACCCTCTGTCGTGAGAGCCGTATACCGTGGACAATTCGAACCCTCACACGGATCACCCATGACTCGAATGATGGTGCTACTTGTGCTGACTGCCGCTTCGGCAGCGGCGCAAGACAAACAACACGCCGCCGCGTACGGACAGAACCCGCAGAACGGAGGATTGGTAGGAGCCAACGGTACAATTACTAACTAACTAACAATACAGCAACCGCCTAATTTTGCAGTCGATGCTTTATCAGCGGGTTTTCGCGGCCTTGGAAAAAACGTCGATACAGAACCAGAGTTCGCGCCTCAATTAGGCGGAAAACGTGGAACAGACATGCAGATTTCCCGTCACGTTCAAGTTAGGAACTGTTTTCCGCCGCCATCAAGCGAACTCGGGTTCCGACGTTTTTTCCACAGCCGCTGTTTTCTTTGGTTCTTTCTTTTGCGTCAAAAGAAAGAACATCACCACTCTTTTCAGTTCTATTGCCTGCTCTATTTTTGAGACCATTAATATATTGCAAATCCTGTGACGAGGGCCCGCCGCTGGTCCTTCTTGCCCGGATGTACACACTTTGGCGCCTACGAAAGGCCGGATCTTTTCAATCGCGTGCTGCTGGATTTTTTCGAACATCCGTTCACTAAGCGATCGACGGTGGAGGCGTTCACCGGGGCGAAGAAGTGATCGCACCCGATCCCGTACGGTACGTCACCCCAGTGAAGTTCTCTCATATCAGAGTCAAAGATAAAGACTGTATGCCTTTTCTTTGTCTTGATCCCTCAACAAGCTCGGGACCGTACGCGAACAACACCGTCTTTTCTCCGTACAGCAATCCGCCTTCGTATTCCTGGTCCGGTTCGTCAACGAATATCGCCGTCGAGGTCACGGGCACTTCCGGAAGCAACATCAACTGCGCCTTCTACGTGTCGAGTCCGATTTCCGCCTCCCCGTCAAAGCCCTTCATGTGCCGGATCGATCTCCAGGCAAACAAGGTGATCTGGTTTAAGAACCCGGAGACCGACGTGTCTCAATACGAAGTCTGGAGAGGCCAGTCCTCCAGCCCAACGACGCTCCCGACCTCATGGACATTGAAAGCAACCGTCTCCGACACGTTCTGGGTCGAGACCGACTATGATTTGCAGCAAACGGCCTCGCAATACCTGCACTATAAGGTCCGTGCAAAGGACTCACAGACGAAACTGTCGGTGTACTCAAGCTCGCTCGCCGCGGGAAAGGGTTCTGCGTATAAGGAAGGCTTTTCGGAGCCGGTAGCCGGTCTGCCTCTGAGATTTGCTCTTTTCCAGAATCATCCGAATCCCTTCAATCCGGGAACCGTAATCCGGTACGCATTGCCAACAAGTACCGATGTCACACTGACCGTCTACAATCTCCTTGGTCAGGAGGTCCGCACGCTGATCCAATCGACGATGGCTGCCGGTTACCATAAAGTCTACTGGGACGGAAAAGACGGTTTTGGAAAGCAGGTAGCATCGGGCGTGTACTTCTACCGACTGCAGACGAAGGAATTCACGAAAGCGAACAAGATGCTTCTCGTCACGTGAACCCCGCCGGGATTCCCTCATTCACGCCAGCTCTTTCGAGGGCTGGCGTTTTTCTTGTTTTCGTCACACCGCAATTTCGAACCTCCCCAGGAAAGGCAACCGCCGAAATTCTTCATTGCCACGAGCTCTGGCTCGTGGAGATCGTTTTGCTATAAGGTGATGTTGGGTTTTAACCCAACCACTCGGGGCTGAAGTCTTGCGTTTTCCAGTCGTTCTCCGCGATATGCGGTTTCTGTCTCCGAATCCATTACCGCGTTTTCGGGTGTTGCATCCTCTCAAAAACAATTGATTCTCTAGGTCAACTTCTCTAAGTTGCACTGAATTCAAAGAGCGTACGATGGCCATTATTGCACCGTCCATACTCTCCGCCGATTTTGCGCACCTCGCACGGGACGTGCGCGCCGCCGAAGAAGCCGGCGCCGACTGGATCCACGTGGACGTGATGGACGGCCACTTCGTACCCAACATCACCATCGGACCGGTCGTGGTCGAACATCTTCGCAAAGTCACGCAATTGCCCCTCGATGTGCATCTCATGATCGAGCAGCCCGATAGGTACATTCCCGATTTCCGAAAGGCCGGAGCGGATGTCATCTCGGTGCACCAGGAGGCGTGCGTCCACCTGCACCGCACGCTCGACCTGATCCACACCACAGGCGCGAAAGCGGGCGTGGTGCTCAATCCGGCCACACCGCCGGAGACGATCCGCTACGTGCTGGACGACGTGGACCTTATCCTCGTGATGTCGGTCAATCCCGGCTTCGGAGGACAGGAATTCGTCGAATCGTCGGTACTGAAGATACGGACGCTGAAGGAGATGATCGACTACCGCCGCATTTTCATCGAAGTCGACGGCGGGATTAACGACGAGACGGGACGCCGTGTCGTCCAGGCGGGAGCCAATGTCCTGGTCGCCGGGTCCTACATCTTCGGTTCGGAGAATGTGAAGGACCGCATCGCACGATTGAAGAAAATATCGGCCGGCCAGGTCGCCGCCTGAAACCCTGATCGTGGAAACGTTCAATCGGAGTTCGGCCCGTTCATGATGACCCTGCCCCCTTTCGAGTACGTAGCCCCGGAATCGGTCGCCGATGCCGTGAAGTTGCTCGGGCAATACGGCGAACGCGCCAAAGTTCTCGCCGGCGGCACGGACCTCATCCCGAGCATGAAGAATAAACTTTTCGAGCCGCAGGTGCTGCTCAGCATCAACCGGATCGAAGAACTGAAACGCGTCAAGTACGATCCCGCCAACGGCCTAACGATGGGCGCACTCGTCACTCTCACCGACGTGGGCGAACATCAACCGATCGTGCAGCACTATCCGGTGCTTGCCCAGACCGCGAGGAAGATCGCCACGCCGCTGCTGCAGAACAAAGGCACGATCGGCGGCAATATCCTGCTCGACACGCGGTGTTATTACTACAACCAGTCCTACTTCTGGCGCAAGGCCCTCAACGGCTGCATGAAAAAGGACGGGCCGGTCTGCCGCGTCGCACCCGGCGGCCACCGCTGCTACGCGATCTCCTCCTGCGATACCGTGCCCGTCCTGCACGCGCTCAACGCATCGATCCGCCTGGTCAGCGCGCGCGGGGAACGCACGATACCGCTGCGCGAGTTCTATGTAAACGACGGCATGCATTTCAATAAACTCGAGACAGGGGAACTGCTGACGGAAGTGCACGTGCCCGTCCCGCCAAAAGGTTTCCGCGGCGCATACATGAAACTGCGCCGCCGCCAGGCGATCGACTACCCGATGCTCGGGGTGATGGTCGGCGTGGTGCTGGACGAGCAACAGATCTGCCGCGACGCCTGCATCGTACTCGGCGCCGTGTTCTCCTGTCCGTGGGAAATCGTCGAGGCAAAACAGGCTCTGGTCGGAAAGAAGATCACAGAAAGAGAAATCGAAGAGGCCTCGGACATCGCCTATGATGTCGCCAAGCCGATGGACCTTACCAATTTCCGTCCGGCGTATCGTAAACGCATGGTCAAGGTGTTCACGAAGAGATTGTTGTACACGCTGACGCAGGAACGGGTCTACACCGAAGAGGTGCTCGCGTAGGGGAAAGCAAGGGGTACCCATTGAATCGATCGGAGAGCCGCCCATTCATCCGGAAGCCTCTGTTCCTGCTCCGCCGTCAGTCCTACACGAGGACGTTGGAGGCGTCACTGATGGCCTCGCTGATGCTCATCACGCTGCTCGTCCGGTGGAGACCCGCACCGGGAGGCGCCTCGATTCCACCCGTGCCGAAACCGGAAATCATTCTTGAAGTGACCGATATTCCACAGACGCGCCAACCGCTGTCCGTCAAGGGCCAGCCCATTCGCCCGATCATCCCGATCAAATCGGACCTTCCGGATCAATTGCTCATCGACGAGACCGACGTGATCTTCGGTACTGAAGAAGGACTCCTCGAGATACCGGCGCCTCCGGTGCTTCCGGGACGCGATAAAACCGAGTACCATCCCCCGCGCCTCATGGTGAGCAAGTTCCCGGAATACCCGCGGGAGCTCCAGAAGAAAGGCATCGGGGGCGTTGTCGTGCTGTCGATCCGGGTGGACACCGAGGGTATGGTCGTCGAGCACCGCATCAAACAGAACACGACGAACAACGAAGAGCTGACCCGGCTGGCCGTCGAAACGGTATACAAGTGCCGGTTTTTTCCCGCCAGCGACGGCAAGAAGACGATTCCGGCCTGGACGGAACACAAGTTCGAATTCACGGATAACCAACGGTAGCGCGGATGTACGTTCTGGTCATTGGCAGCGGCGGCCGCGAGCACGCGCTCATCTGGAAGATCCGGCAGTCTCCTAAGGTTACACAGATCTTTGCCGCGCCGGGAAACGCCGGCACGGCCGAGTTGGCCGAGAACGTCCCGATCGCACCGGAACAAGTCGAACGCCTGGCGGACTGGGCACAGGAACAGTCCATCAACCTCACCGTCGTCGGTCCGGAGGTTCCCCTTACCCTCGGTATCGTGGAACGTTTTGAAGAAAAGGGCCTGACCATCTTCGGACCCACCTCCCGTGCGGCCCGTCTCGAGGGAAGCAAAGTGTTTGCGAAGGAGTTGATGAAGAAGCACGGAATTCCGACGGCCGCGTTCGAAGTGTTCGCCGATCCCGAAGCCGCGAAAGCGTATGTGCGAACGATCGGGCGCCCCTGCGTGGTCAAGGCGGACGGACTCGCGGCGGGGAAGGGGGCGGTGGTGTGTCATTCCACCGGCGAGGCCGTCGAAGCGATTCAGCTGATGATGGCGGACCGCGCGTTCGGCAGTGCCGGTGAGAGGGTCGTCATCGAAGAAATGATGAGCGGCGAAGAAGCAAGCGTGTTTGCCGTGACGGACGGACGAGACTATGCGGAATTACCGGCCGTGCAGGACCATAAACGAGCCCTCGACGGCGATCGCGGCAAGAACACGGGCGGTATGGGCGCGTATGCACCGGCGCCGGTTGTCACACCGGACGTCATGGCACAGGTCCGAACCCTCATCATCGAGCCGACGCTCGCGGCCATGGAGCGCGAGGAAGCGCCTTACCGAGGCGTGCTGTACTGCGGATTGATGCTCACGACCGAGGGACCGAAAGTGGTCGAGTTCAACTGCCGCTTCGGCGATCCCGAATGTCAGGTGCTCATGCCCCTGATTCGGAGCGACTTGGTGGACATGCTCCTCGCTGTGTGTGAACGGCGTCTTGCATCGTATCGACCGGATATCGAGAACCGTCATGCCGCGTGCGTCGTCATGGCGTCCGGCGGTTATCCGGATGCGTACGAGAAAGGAAAACCCATCTCCGGCCTCGATCGACCGGCGGACCGCTCTACGGTCGTTTTCCACTCAGGCACAGCCCGCAGCGGTGATCGGATCGTCACCGCCGGCGGCCGGGTTCTGGCGGTTACTTCCGCCGGCACGACCCTCCCCGAAGCGCTGGAACGCTGCTATCGGGCGGTGCGCTCGATCCATTTTGATGGAGCGCACTACCGGACCGACATCGGACACCGGGCCCTGCGGAGGAACAACCTATGAAACGAATGCGGTTCCCAATGGTTCTGGGTTTGGCGCTGCTGTTTTGCCGGGAAGCAACCGTCGCGCAGCAGTCCTTGCGACTGAGCGTCGGATCCAAACAGATATCGGTGGTTCCCGTGTTCTCCGGGGACCAGGATTATGTGAGCGTAAGCGTCATCGCCGAATTGCTCGCCGTCAACACGTACTGGAACGCCGAGAAGCAGAAGCTGGTCCTGTATCTTCCCGGGCATCAGATCAAGGTAACCGCCGCCAATCCGTTCGTCGTGGTGGACGAGAAGACGGTCCACCAGATGCCGGTGGCCACGAGCTACATCGACGGCGTCGTGTTCGCTCCCATCCAGTTTTTTATTCCCATTCTCAATGCCTACGCAACCGGTCCTGTACTGGTCGACGGAAAGAAGCTTACGCTGGACGGCGGCGTCTCCTCTGTGGCAACAAGAATCGACGTGCCGAAGAAGGACGGGGAAGAGGGAGCGGGTGGAAACCTCCTCGACGCAGCTGCCGAAAAAAAGAGCAACGGCCTCTTGATTCGTCTGAAGACATCGCGTGCGTTTTCCAAGCAAGACCTTGAAATCTGGAAAAACCGAAGCTGGATCTACGTGACCGTATCGAACGGCGTGGCCGGCAAAGGACTGAGCGAATCGCTGCAGGACATCGAGGCGTACAAACTGATCAAACGTGCGCTGGTCATTCAGAACAAGCGCTCTGTGCAATTCTCTTTCCAGCTCAGCAAGGACATCGCCGGGCATGAAGTCCTGACGGGCGATCCGGAGCCGTCCATTCTGGTGTTGCTGCGCGTCAAGGACCCGGCCGATCTCGAGCTCGGTTCCGCCGGCACGGCAAAAGGAGTGGACCTCGCGAAACAGAAGGACCAGTGGAAGATCGACAAGATCGTGCTCGACGCCGGACACGGCGGAAAGGACGGCGGCGCCAAAGGCAAGAACGGCACGAAGGAAAAGGACATCACGCTGGCGGTCGTCCAGAAGCTCGGCAAGTTGATCGAACAGCGCCTCGGAATCCCGGTCGAGTACACCCGCAGCACGGACGTATTCATCTCCCTCAACGGACGCACAAAATTCGCCAACGGCCGCAACGCCAAACTCTTCGTCAGCGTGCACTGCAATTCGTCTCGGAACCGGAAAGCGGGCGGGTTTGAGACGTTCTTCCTCTCACCGAGCCGGACAGAGGAAGCGCTCGCCGTGGCGCGTCTGGAGAACGAGGTCATCGCGCTGGAAGACGAGAAACACGACTACGGAGACTTCACCGATGAGAAGTTCATCCTCGCCCATATCATGCAGAGCGTGTTCGTCAAGGAGAGCGAGGAACTCGCCGACCGCGTACAGCGCGGACTGGATACCAAACTGACGATCAAGAATCGCGGCGTTTCCCAGGCGCCGTTCTATGTGCTGATGGGCGCTTCCATGCCGTGCATCCTCGTCGAAACCGCCTTTATTTCCAATCCCACCGAGGAGAAGTTCCTCAAATCCGATGACGGCCAGAACAAACTGGCGGAGGGCATTCTGTCGGGCATTCGTGAATTCATCAAAGCGTACGAGAAGGTGGGATTGAGGTAAAGGGACAGATTACGTGTCGCAGGGCCTCAGATACGGAAAACATCCTCTAGAGAAACGTGGAAGCCGGCAAGAAGAGCCGAGGCAACCGTCCCGCCGCTATCTCCCTTGGCGTACGGCACAAATCGTCCGGACTTGTTCTCAAAAACCTCAATCGACTTTTCCGTGGGATCGAGGATCCAGTATTCCTTTACGCCGCAGGCTTCGTAAACCCTCTTCTTGTGTTTGAGGTCATGGTAAGCCGAGCTCTCAGACAGTATTTCCACAACGAGGTCGGGGGCGCCATGGATACGGTCGCCAATGATCGAGCGATTATCGTTCCCGATGAAAAGGATATCGGGTTGATAACACTCGGTCTCACTCAAATGCACGTCCATCGGCGCCGTGACCACTTCGCCCAAACCGTTGCGCCGCACAAACGACGTCAGCTCCAGCGCAAAATTCATGGAGATCTTGTGGTGCACAAAAAGCGGCGAAGGAGTCATGATCGCTTCTCCATCGATCAATTGGCAATAAGGAGGTCCCTCCGGCAGCCGAGTGAACTCTTCGTACGAGATTCGACTTTTCGACGAAACGGTCACGAATGGTCCTTTCTAGCGAGAGTTTATGATTTCTTTCGTTCAAACGCAACATGGTTAATGACCGCGTGCAAGACCGTTGAAATGAAATAGTTGTTCGCCGATTCAAAGTAAGTTCGTACATTCGATTCATGGAACACCTCACCATATTCGGCCGGGAGATCATCGACCAGAAATCGATCGACCAGATGCGGCGCTGCCTGGTCGGGGACTCGCTCGGCGTGCTGAATGCCGACGCCCATTATGGCTACGGCCATCCGATCGGAGGCGTGGTGGCATACAGGGACAAGATTTCACTCTCCGGCGTCGGGTTCGATATCGCCTGCGGCAATAAGGCCGTTTTGACGAACCTCCGCGCAGATGAGGTCGATGTGCCGCGCGTAATGGACGAGATTTTCCGGCGCATCGGGTTCGGTGTCGGACGTCCCAACCCCGAACCGATCGATCACCCGGTCCTCGACAGGATTGCGAGATCTGAGTTCAAGCCGCAGCGACGTCTCGTTTCGATGGCAGCCGAACAACTCGGGACCGTCGGCAGCGGCAATCATTTCATCGATCTTTTTGCCGACGAGCAGCGCCGTCTGTGGATCGGGGTGCATTTCGGATCGCGGGGATTCGGTTACCGCACCACCATGGGGTTCATCGCTATCTCGCGCGGAAGGTCTTTCGAAGACCGTGTGCACGAAGGCGGAATGGATGCGCCGCCGATCCTGTTCGACGTACGGTCCGAAACGGGCCAGGACTACATCGAGGCCGTAACGCTGGCGGGCGAATACGCCTACGCCGGACGCGACCTGGTAGTCAAGAAAGTGCTCGCGATCCTGGGTGCGCGTGCGCTTCAGGAAGTGCACAACCATCATAATTTCCTGTGGCGAGAGGAGCATTTTGGGGAGAAGTTCTGGGTCGTGCGGAAGGGATGCACGCCGGCGTTCCCCAATCAACTCAGTTTCGTGGGATCGACGATGGGCGACGAGTCCGTCATCATCGAAGGAGTAGACAGTGAGCGGTCCCGAGAGGGCCTGTTCTCCACTGTGCATGGAGCCGGGCGCGTCATGAGCCGGACCGCGGCGGCCGGCAAACGACGGTGGAAGAACGGACGGCTGGTTTCGTCTTCACGCGGAGTGGTGAATTTCTCGGCCGTTCGAAAACAGCTTCGGGACAAGGGCATCGAACTGCGCGGCGGCGGAGCGGACGAAGCGCCGGAGTGTTACAAGCGGCTGGATGACGTGCTGAAGTACCACGCGGGAACGATCCGCGTCGTTCACCGCCTGCGCCCACTCGGCGTGGCGATGGCAGGAGAAGACGTTTATGATCCGTATAAAGACTGAAACGAATTGAGCATTGAGAATTCATAATCCCCGAGTGTGTGACTATTGTGTTGAAACTTGATAGTTACTGAGCCGCACCCTACATTTAAAAGATGAAGCGATCGCCCAACCCGATGCTGCTTAGCGAGGGAGACAGACCCGCCATCAGTCCTGAAGGCATCGATCTTACACTCATTCGATGGATGCTGTCTATGACACCACGAGAACGATTGGAGACTCTGCAAAACACCCTGGCCAGTCTCGACGCACTTCGACAGAGATCTCGTGAGTCCTGATTTCCTTCGCATCCTGGAAACATTATCCCGCTATCAAGTCGATTTCATCGTAACGGGCGGTGTGTGCGGCGTCCTGCACGGCGCGCCTATCACGACATTTGATCTCGATATTGTTCATGACCGGAATTCATCCAATATCGCGAGACTCATGCAGGCCCTGACCGATCTTGAAGCGCACTATCGATCAAATCCCGACCTGCGCATCGTGCCGAAGTTCGAATCACTGACAGGGCCCGGCCATCATCTGCTGAACACACGATTGGGTCCACTGGATATCCTCGGTTTCGTTGGGAATAATCATACCTATGCCGAACTCTCCGTTGACGCCGTCAGGATGGACCTTGCGACGTGCACCGTTCGGATTCAGTCGCTGTCGGGCCTCATTCGCGTTAAGGAGGAACTGGCCATGGAGAAGGACAAGTTCATTCTACCAATTCTCTATCGATGCCTGGAGGAGAAGCGAACCGGGAATTGAGATTGAGAATTCATAACTAATAATTCTCCATTTTCAATTCTTCCAGCGTCTTGCGAATCCCTTCCCCTTTGTCCAGACACTCCTGATACTCACGGCCGGCGTCCGAATCCCAGACGATCGCACCTCCCGTCTGAAAATAACCCCGGCCATTCTGCATGACCAACGTGCGAATAATCACGGACAGGTCGCAGTTGCCGTCGTGTCCGATCCACCCGAGCGCGCCCGAATAGATCCCGCGCCGGATGGGCTCGAGTTCCTCGATGATCTCCATCGCCCTCACTTTCGGAGCCCCGGTCATGGAACCGGGAGGAAAACACGCACGGATAAGATCGGTCGTGCCGTGCCCCTCGGCCAATCGTGCCTGGACCGTCGACACCATCTGGAACACGGTCGAATACGATTCGATCTTGAACAGATCCCTGACCTCGACGGTACCCGGTTCCGCCACCCTCCCCAGGTCGTTGCGCACGAGATCGACGATCATGAGATTCTCGGCGCGGTCCTTTTCGCTGAAATGCAAGTCGAGGAAATTTCGTTCGTCTTCATCGAACGTGCGGCCGCGAGGACGCGTGCCCTTGATCGGCCGGCTCTCCGCGGTGCGGTCCGTCACCTGAAGGAAACGTTCGGGTGACGAGCTGATCACCGAAAAGGCGCCGCAATTCAGCAGCGCCGAAAAAGGCGACGGACTGACTTCCACTAGCTTCTCGAAAACATCGAAGTCGGTGAACTTGTGACTAGGTTCGATCCGCATGTCAAATCGCTGGGAGTAGTTCACTTCGTACACGTCGCCTTCCTCGATATGGGAACGGATGTTCGCCACGTTATTCGCATGGGACTTCGCGTCGATAAGCGGCGTGACAGTCGAACGATACGCCGTCGCCTTCGGGAGTGGCCCGCGAGCAATTCCCTCGCGCAGCCGCTGTGCACCCTCCGCCCTTCCGATAAGGTGAAGTTCCTGCTGCGCATGGTCCGCCACGATCCACGCGTCGCAGAACATCCAGTATCCGTCCGGCCAGGATTCGACACGGGCCAATGACGGAAGCCGTTCGATGTGGTGCTTCATATCGTAGCCCCAGTACCCGACGGCGCCGCCGTGGAACGGGCACTCCGGCACGTCCACGATCGCAGCGGTCTCTCGTTCCTGCAGTTCCCGGCAGAGCCGCTCGAACGCGTCGAACGGAT
>JBBIJR010000094.1:0-5765 GCA_037445875.1 Bacteroidota bacterium
TCACCGTGATCTCCAACCGGTGCGCGCCTTTGGGCACCTTGCGCAAATCGATGCCCGTTGACCCGGACGACCGAGTTCTGCGATTTCCACTCGCGGCTGACGAGCTTGAACGGCTTCGAGGTCGGCACGATCTTGTCCACGCCGTGCATCGCATGGATCTTCTCGACCACGACGGAACTGTCGTCGCCCATGATCCCGATGAGCGTACGTTCCTCGCCTTTCGACACATGCGGGATGCACCCGTTGTCCTCGACGATCTTGAGCACGTCGTCGATCTCCCGGATCGACGCGTCCTTGTCCATGATAACGATCAAGCCGTCACCGCCGTTCGTGGGGTGAAAACATAACAAGAAAAGGGGTGAGAATCAAATGGCAACGAACGGATCGGTTATCATGGTGGGTGGCGTGTCATTTCGAGCGAAGCGAGGAATATGGGGGTCGTCACCGAACGACGCGGTGATGCAACCCTGCGGATTCGGACGCCGTAGGCGTCCCATGTCTGTTGCATGCGAGCTGGTTGAGAAACCATCCGACCCTGTAGGGGTCGCATAGCAGTTATCCATGAACAGTGATCAATGAACACGGTGGGCGGTGTTTCATTTCGAGCGAAGCGAGAAATCCGGGGGGGTCTTTCAATCTCGCAGATTCTCTCTGCGCTGCGGAGAGAATTCAAAGGGGACCGTGTAACCACTAACTGCTAACTGTAAAGATTGACATTGCCGAGGGGGAATCTTAAATTTCACACAGTTACGTAGTCCATTCTCGGTAGGACATTCTTACTCATGATCGATCCGCTCGGCACGATCCTCGACAATCAGGAGTAGCGGTGCGTGGCTCTTGTCGGCCGCAGTCTTCGCGAGCGGTTCTCTCACGATTCATGTTTCCTGTCTGTAGTCCTTGAAAAGACAGGGGAAAGTCGCAAGACCCCGGCCGCCGGAAGAATCTCAAATTCTGAAAAGAAATCGTGCCCGCGCGTCAGTAGTTTGTCCGTGGCGTTTCAAGCAAGGATAATCCACCATGGGCAGGATCTACAATCAACAAGCACAAAACGAAAAACGACGAATCCTCCGCCTGTGCTGAAAGAAATCGCGGAAACGATACGCGCCATGCACGGGATTAATTGTCGGATGGGCAGGGAGTTGGAGGCTCTGGGACACTGGAGATGATCAAGCAATGTAAAGACCATGGTGTTCCAGAACCTCAGTTCGTGTTGAAGAGGAATGTGGAGTTTCGGACCATACTGCCACGAGACATGCTCACGGAATCCTTGCTGGAAAAGATGGCGTTGAACGAACGACAACTCAAGGCGATCAGACGCGTGAAGGCAACTCTTCGGATAACGAATTCCGACTACCAACAACTCACTGGTACAACACGCAAGACTGCGGCTCGTGATCTTGACGAATTGGTGAAGAAGGGCCTTTTGGTGAGAAAAGGAACACGACGTGGGGCTTATTACGTGCTTTCCGCTCGACCCTTATGAGACAAGAATAGGACATATGGGACGCTAAGTCGCTATCGGGGATAATGGGACATTTATGAGACATATGAGACATGAACTACGGGAATAGTCATCATCGACGATGATTAAAAAGATATTAGCGAAGCATTACGAATTCACGCCGGAGGAGCTGGACTTCATCCCCTCGGCATCGGCTCGGCTGAGAGAATACAGACAAGTTGTGTCACTACGTTGAGCGATGACCGCAAATGGAATGGCAGCTTCCGCACTTTAGCCTCAAACCGGAGTCCATAGGTCAACTGGGGGTCTTGGGGTCAACTATTCTGGCGTGGGCATCGGATTGTGTCACTTTGAAATCAAAGTTCCTGAGACCGTACTGCGTTTGCTACCTTGAACATTTTGTCAGCAAGTTCGCCGCATCAAGGTTCATCAAATTCGAAGAGTCGTCCGTGAACCAATACCTGGCCCAATCCGGATTCAGCCATCTTAGCGGAGACGCCGAGCTGAGTACTCCGTTCAATCAGAGTATGATAATCCAATTGCAGAGATTCGCAGGGGATTCGACGACAGTTTCGCGTCAGGTGGTCTCGTGGGTCAAGCAAGAGTTGTTTCCGTTCATTCCGGCGATAAAGGGGGCCTTGAAAAAGCACGTGACTGAAAACCTGTGGGAAATCGTGAATAATGCCCTGACCCACGGACGATGCCCCCATGGCGTGACCACGTGCGGTCAGTTCTATCCGAATTGCGGCTATTTTGAGATCGCTTTCTACGATGCCGGTTTGGGAATTCCCAATACCGTGCGAACGTTTGCAGGCAAAGACTGGAGCGACGATCAGTGCATCGCATGGGCCACTCAAGAAGGCCATTCCACAAGCCCGTTGGCCGAGTCTGCCGGATTGGGCTTGCATTTACTCCGTCAATTCCTTACCGTGAACGGAGGTATCTTTCAGATAGCATCTGAAAACGGCTATTACGGCGAACATCACGGCAGAGTCAACCGTGCCCTCCTGCGCAACAAAATCGAAGGAACACTCGTAAATCTTCGAATCATTTTTGACGAACGCCTTTATTCCCTGGAGGTCAGCGATGAAGAGCATTAGCGTTGTCGAAACAATGGGCA
This sequence comes from Bacteroidota bacterium, assembly GCA_037445875.1. Lineage (GTDB taxonomy): Bacteria > CLD3 > CLD3 > SB21 > SB21 > JBBIJR01. Next base: position 2,583 of record JBBIJR010000094.1, read on the forward strand.
CACGCGAACTTCTTTCTCCCGACCTTGGCCATCGTCTGTATGAGCTGATTCGCGACGCCCTGCGCAAGAACGATTCGGTTCACGTCGATTTTGCCACATATGAGTTTCTGTCCAGTTCCTTCCTCAATCGGTCTCTCGGTCAAATCAGCATGGATTTCGATCTCGACCAAGAGCGGTTTGATCGAAGAATTCAAATAGTGGGCCTAGAAAAAGACGACATCGATGATGTCCGTCTGTGCGTTCAGAACGCTGTGATGCGAAAAAAGCTTCTCGATAAGAAGATCGATTTGAATCAATATTACTCAACGCATCTCGCGCATTGAGCGATGCTCACGGTCGTTGATGTCGAGCGTCTTGTGAAAGACAAGAAGAAGCTTCCCTGCGAAGCTTTTTTTGTTGATACCAACATCATCATCGATTACAAAGACCCGTTTGGTCGATCATCTTTTGACTTTTCTCTGGCAAGAAGGAATGCGACCATTACAGAGGCGATTGACAAACTGAAATCTGCGGGCGTTCGTCCCCATTCCACGATTACGACGGCACAAGAATATTACAAACACATCCAAGTCGGCTTTTACAAACTATACGTTTCCAAAGACATTGAGGAAAGCCTAGGGACGGCTTTCGACCCGGAGGATTTCAAGACAAAACGAGACTCAGATGTTGATTTCATGGCGCAATGGGATCTTCAAATGACTCAATTTAAGAAGACCTTCAGCCGGAATTTTCCCCTGCTCGATTTGCCCGCAAACGTGCACGGCTTAATCGACGGCTTCAAGGGAAGTTCCGCAGATTTCGGAGATCACGCCTTGTGGCATTGCGCATTGTCAGCAGGAATTCCTTGTGTGTTCTCCAATGACAGTGATTTTTTGTCGTTTTACGATCTCAAGTATCTGATGACGACGAGCCGAAAAGTCCTTGACCGGGCAAAAGACAAGGGAGTTGAGATCGTGTAAAATATGACGAATATTATCTGAAGAAATCCAAGCCCATCATCGACGAGATTGACAAGGTGTTGGCGAAGCGTTACGGCTTCACGCCGGAGGAGTTGGATTTCATCCCGTCGGCAAGGGATGGTCGCAATGGTCGCGGGCATCCTGGTGGAGTGGAGATACCGATTGATTGAATCACCCCCCAAGCAGTTCCTCCTTCTTGACAACAAACGGACTGAAGAAATCCAGAAGATACTCGAAGTACTTCTCAAAACCGGGCTTGCCCATCCGCTTGTGGCATTCGTTGAGTTTGTTGTAGAATTTTGTCTGCCCTCCGCCTTCGAGCATTTTCCCCCACTGAACATAGAATCCGTGATAGTACAAGTATGCACTCACCATTAGCCGCGCAATTCGCCCGTTCGCATCGTAGAAAGGATGGATCTTCACGAAATACTGGTAAAATCGGAGTGCACTTGGTATGGGATCCGGGTCCCTCTTCTTCAGATGTCCGAACGCGGTTCTAAAAGTTGCCTGTCTATTTCATGGGGCGCTGATCCGGTAAACCTGAGATTACCGGGGTGACGATAGTCCTCGCCGCCGAAACCGATCCTGCCCTGGTCCTTGTCAGTCACTTTCCGAAACTCTCCGCTGTTCTGAAGGATACCGTCGAATAGAGCTTTGTGAAAGGTCATGGCCAGAGCCGTAAGACCCATGGGAGAGATGAACAACCGCGGAACGGTCTATGCGAATTTCTCAAGTTCCAGGTATCGCACATTAATCTGGCCGATGGCTTCTTCCGCCGACCATTTGCAGCCGCACGGAAAGTCATCCATCAGCTCCTTGAGGAGGCGGATTTCTTCAGGAGGAATACTTTTTGAGGAAGGGGCTGAACGCTTTTTCAATGTCCGCTTTGGCTTGCGAAGTCTTCTGCTTGTAGTCCTCGAACGACGGGTAGACCGGCGGCTTGGCCTTGGTCAAATCCATGTCCATGATGAAGGAGTAATACATGTCGGTCAGGACAGGATAATACGGACCGCCCGGCTTCAGCGGGAAATTGTTGGCAAAATGCTGTTTCTTGTAGAACGATTTCATGAGAGATTCCTTAATGACCTGCTGCGGCGCTGTTTCAACCCATGGATCCTCCTTGTGGGTCAACGCGGACAGCGTTAGGGCCGAATAGGGCGCGTAAGATTCCAGCACGAAATCGACAAATTCCTTGTGGTCAACCGTCTTCATTTTCATATCGGGAGAGGGGATCTGGGACGCTCCGCATTTTTTGTACTTCTTGTAAATATCTTCATTGACGGGCCCGTATTGCCATTTAAGAAAGTTCTCATGGACGACAGGCACTCCGGCAACGACGCCCCACGCTTTCAGATAGTACAGGAGCTTCTGTAGCTTCAACGGCGTGATCCCGCCAGCATAACCCGAATACTGACCGACAATGTAGTCGGCTATTTGAAAAATCGTGGACATTTTCGGGAATGGTTCCGGAGTCGTCAGTGAACGACTGAAGCTGCTGCTGAAAAAAAAGAAGTACAGGGAACGATACGTAATATATAACGCAATTGGGCTTTATTTCCTATCAAATTCTGCGAAAAAAGAATGGGCTTTCTGTCCTATTTTGAACGATACAGAAAATAATGAACTTGTACTCCGAAAATGATGTTCACCAATACCTTGTTCCCGTATCATGACGCGCCGACCACCGCCTGTGAGAAACCTGCTGATCGGTACGATTGCCCTCAATCTGTGCGCCTTTTCGGGAACAAGGAAATTCTGAATCTGCCGACGACGGCGTTCATGTGCTCCCGCCGATATCCGGCAGCAGCCGTCTTACCGTCGTACGATTGGGCCATTGCGCAGAGGGAATCCGGCCAGTGTATCGTATCCGGATTTCATTCACAGCTTGAAAGGGACGTACTTCATTACCTGCTCAAAGGACGCCAGGCCGTTGTCATTGTTTTGGCCCGGGGCTTGAAAGCGAAATACAACGCTGTGATTCACAGAGGCGTTGAAGAAGGAAGGATCCTGATTGCGTCGCCATTCGACCGGCAGGTCACTCGGGTTACCCCCCAAACCGCGATGGCAAGGAACCGATTAATCATGGAGATGGCAGACAAGGTCGTGGTCGGTTACGCGACCCCGGAAGGCGTGTTGACAAAGGCACTCAAAGAGGTGACTCACAAACCGATCCTGAAGCTCGCTTGAAAGCCAGGCGTCCCTCCCCCCCCAAACTCCCCTTGCA
>JBBIJR010000094.1:5812-11692 GCA_037445875.1 Bacteroidota bacterium
GTAACGAGCCGTAGCGCAAGCTGGGCTGGCCAGCACACTCTGCCGGTTTGAGGAAGTGGCGGAGGGGTAGGAGAGGGAGGAGCCATGTACTTGATGACTGTGGAGGCCGTATGCGAGTCGTGATCCTGCTGACATGTGTGTGGTGCGTCTCCTGTGGGAAGGTGCCGCGCAAGGTGACGATCTTTGAACAGAAGGAAGTGAGGGAAATGCGCGTGGACAACGTTCCCGTGCGATCCCTGGCCGGTTTCCATCCCACGCAGAGAGGCCGCGTGGCGGCGTATGCCGACTATGTCTGGTATAACGAAGGAGGAACGCGCACCGTTCGTCCGACGGGAGTTTCGACAAGCGTTCATGAAGTATCCGGCGGAGCATGGGGACTGCTGAAGCGCTCGCAGCAGGAGTCCGACGTCTTCCTGGAATTGACGGATCCGGTGTTTGAAGCGTTTCTCGATTTTTCCGAGCACCGGGCGGCCGTCCGGCAAGACGGAAGGTGGGGATTCATCGACACGACCGGTGACGTAGTGGTGGATTGCCGTTTTGACACCGCCGTGCCCCCGCCGTATTCTTTCCCCAATTGGTACTATGTGTACCGGGATGGCATGGCCTGGGTAATGCAAAATGGCCGTTCGTTTCGTATCAACCGGGATGGCGACCGGGTCGACGACGAGAGCTTTGAAATGGATGCGTTCTACGTTGATCGCGACTGGAACGTCGAAAACGATCTTGATACCGGCATGGTGACATGGTTCAAAGCCGGTAACCAATGGGGACTGATGGATTGGAAAACGGCGGTCATCATGAAACCGGCCATGGACCAACCTCGCGAATTTCGGCGATACACCGCGGACCTCTTCTGGATCAAGAGCAGGAATCAATGGGGACTGTGGGACGAAAAGTCGGAGACGTGGAAGCAGACTCCGCAATTTGATCACGTCGAGGTCCATAAGAAACTCACGTGGGCAAATGTGGGGGGAGCACCCGGTCTGTTGAGTGTCCAGGGAGGCGCATGGACGCTGCTTGATTCTCTGGGCCATGTCGTCATTACTCTCGGCGCCGCGCCCGATCTGGAAAGAACCGGGTGGATGCCCGTTCGGGTCGACGGCCAATGGGGCTATTGGTATGACGATAGGTTGCATCGAAAAACACGGGGTCTCGGCTTCTCGCATGAGGCCCAACAGCGGCTCGACAGCATCCTCGGGGAACTGGGATCGTGGGGCGATACGGCTGGGATAAAATGAGCCTGTCGTCTTTACCTCCGTCGTCCATTCGCTTCAGTCGTTTTTTTTGGATAAGCAAAAGAAAGGACAGCCAGGTCAAACCTTGTCCTGCGGCGCCAGAACATCAGCCCATCTGAGCTGTTGACAAAGTAGTTTGCTTCCGGTACCTTTCCCCATAAATCTGTTCGAGCGCGAAGTATCACGGCGGACAGTCCCATGAAGCCGTCCACACTCGCCATTATCCTCATCCTCGTTCCGCCCTCCTCAGCGTTTGCCCAGCATTCCCACCGCGACGCGGGCTTGCCCCTGATCAAAAACTACGCCCCCAAAGACTACGGGGCCCATCCTCAGAACTGGTCGATCCAGATGGATACCCGCGGCGTGCTCTACGTGGGCAATACGCAAGGCGTTCTGGAATACGACGGCGTCTCGTGGCGCATGATCCCGGTGGCCAATGGGTCGATCGTACGATCCATTGCGTGGGACAGCCTCGGTCTGATGTACGTCGGCGCACAGGGAGAGCTGGGATACCTCTATCCGGACTCGGTGGGAAGGCTCAGCTACCATTCGCTCGTGGATCGCCTGCCCGAAAGCCATCGAACGTTCACCGACGTTTGGATTACCCTGTCGACTCCGGTGGGTGTGTTCTTTTGCTCCTACACTCACCTGTTTCGATGGGACGGCCAGCGCATGCATGTCTGGAAGGCCTCGCGCCGCTTTCGGCAGGCCAGTTGGGTCCATCAGAAGCTATGGCTGCAGGAGGAAGGTACGGGCCTGCTGCAACTTGCGGGCGATTCGCTGCGCCTGATGCCGGGCGGCGACCGGCTGGCCGACACCAAAGTCTACACCATCTTGCCTCTCGATTCCGCCGTTCTCATTTGGACCCGTGAGCGCGCTTTGTTTGTCTTCGACGGACAGACGGTGGAGTCTTATCCCACGGAGGCGGATGCCTTTCTCAAGCGGAATGAGCTCTACTGCGGCGTGTGCGCTGATGAACGGACGACCGCTCTTGGAACAAAAAAAGGCGGCATTGTGCTGATCGACCGAAAAGGCCGTGTCACCGGAATCCTCGACAAATCTGCGGGCCTGCCCAATGATCTGATCTGGGGCCTTTTCGTGGACCCCCGGGGATCGCTGTGGGCCGCGACGAACGACGGCCTTGCCCGCATCAGCCTGCGCGGCCCGTTGTCCGTGTTCGACGAACGGAGCGGACTGAGCAATAATACGGTGGAAACCGTGATACGGCACAGAGGCATTCTGTATGTGGCGCAGGGACCCGAAGTATGGTATCTTCGGCCGCGGGGCCAGACGACCTTCGGTCAAACATTCAACCGAGTACAGGGCATCCGCGACTTCTGTTGGAGCTTTCTGTCCAGGGGAGGCTCGCTGCTGGCCGCTTCCGTCAAGGGAATCCATGAGATCGTCGATGACCGCGCATCCATTCTGCACACATACCCATCTCGGGTCTTTTTTCCCTCGCGGCGCGACACGAACCGTGTCTACGTCGGCCTTTCCAAGGGCCTGGCTTCATTGTACTGGAATGGGCGCGGGTGGACGGACGAGGGAAAAATCGCCGGCGTGGAGGATGAAGTGGTCAGCATCACGGAGAGCCGCACCGGAGACCTCTGGCTGTGCACTCGTTACAGCGGGGCGCTCAAGATCCGATTCGCCGGCGCACGCATCGTCGCAGGGATCGAGCGATACGGTGAGGAAAGCGGCCTGCCGATGAAGGCCACTCCCCTCGCGTCGACGGTGAATCAGCGCGCGGTCTTTGCGACCGACCGGGGCATCATGCGTTTTGACGAAGACGCCAAACGCTTCGCATACGACTCCACATTTGGCTCGTTCCTGGCGGACGGTTCCCGGTGGGCGTTCGTTGTGCGTGAAGACCCATTGGGACATGTCTGGATCGAGTCCGGCGACGACAAGGAAATCGAAACGGGTATCGCGGAACTCCAGGAAGACGGACGCTACCTGTGGAATCCTCAGCCGTTCAAGGGGCTCTCGGACTTTGAGCTCTATTCCATCTTTTTCGACGGAGACAGCGTTGCCTGGCTCGGGGGAAGCGGCGGCCGGCTTGTTCGATACGACCGGCGAATCCGGGAGGATTACACGATGGACGCACCGGTACTGATCCGCCGGGTCACTACACGCACCGACTCCCTGCTCTTTGCGGGACATGCGGTACCAGGTATCAGCGACCGGTCTTCGAGGCTGCCGTACCGCATGAACGGCCTGCGTTTCGAATTCGCCGCCCCCTTTCTCGATCAAGAGTGGAGGAACCGGTATCAGTACCGCCTCGAAGGATTCGAGGAATCCTGGTCCGATTGGACGGGAGAGTCCAGGGCCGTGTATACGAATATTCCCGAAGGCAGCTACACCTTCCGCGTGAGGTCACGCAACGTCTATGGATGGGTCAGCGCGGAAGACACGTATGCCTTTGAAGTGCTGGCTCCGTGGTTCAGAACGTGGTGGGCCTACGCCCTGTACGTGCTCCTGGCCGGCGGTTCGGTGTTCGGCGTGGTCAGATTGCGCCTGGCCAGATTGGAGCGGGAAAAACGCCGACTGGAAGGCATCGTAAAAGAGCGCGTCCGGGAGATCGAGGAAAAGAACCAACTGCTGGCCGAGCAGGCCGAGAAGTTGCAGGAGATGGACCGCGTCAAGTCGCGGTTCTTTGCCAACATCTCCCACGAGTTCCGCACGCCGCTGACCCTGATCATGGCGCCTCTGGAGGACCTGTTGGCCCGTGGCCGGGCAGGAGACGCCGGCGACGACCTCCGCGTGGCCCTTCGGAATGCCAAAAGACTGCTGCGTCTCATCAACGAACTGCTCGATCTGGCCAAACTCGAAAGCGGACGGATGGAGTTGCACGCCGTTTGTCAGCCGCTGATGCCGATCCTTCGTACCGTTGTTCATTGTTTTGCGCCGCTGGCGGAGACGCGCCGCATTTACCTCCATCTGGTCGAACACGACGACGAATGCCAGGTGTTCCTCGACCGCGACAAAATGGAAAAGGTCTTCTTCAATCTTTTGGCCAATGCTTTCAAATTCACGCCGGACCACGGGTACGTGACCGTCACTGCGGCGGCCGTCCCGGCGGATCCAGCGGACTTCCCCGAAGGAGCCGTCCGGGTGGGGTTCCACGACACCGGAATCGGGATTCCCGATGAACAGCTTCCATTCATATTCGATCGTTTTTCGCAGGGAAGCGCCTCCGATACACGGCGGTATGAAGGAACCGGCATCGGATTGGCTTTGGTGAAGGAATTCGTGGACCTGCATCGGGGCCGTATCCTGGTACAGAGTGAACCCGGCGTCGGCACCGAGATGGACGTCCTGCTTCCGTTGGGGCGTGGACACCTGCAACCGAGCGAGGTGCTCGAACATCCGCCGGGGGAGCAGGCAGATAGCTTGCGTCTCGACGTAGAGGCGGCCGGACTCCAGGATGCGGTTTCTCATGCTCCGCCCGAACCGCGCAGGATGTCCGTGCAGGATGAAGCCGTGGTGCTGGTGGTCGAAGACAACTCCGATGTCCGCTCGTACATCGGCAGCCATCTGAAAGAGCATTACCGGGTTCTGGAGGCGGAGAACGGATGCCTCGGGCTTCAGCTGGCCGTTGAACAGCTGCCCGATCTGGTCGTGAGCGATGTCATGATGCCGGAAATGGACGGATACGAACTGGCGGCGAAACTCAAATCGAATCCACTGACCACCCACATACCCGTCGTTCTCCTGACGGCCAAGGCCTCGGACGACGCGAAGCTGCAAGGACTGGAAACGGGTGCGGACGATTACATCACGAAGCCGTTCAGCGGGCAGGAACTTCAGCTGCGTGTCCGCAACCTCATCAATAATCGACTGGTTCTGCGGGAGAAGCATCGGAAGGAATTTCTGCTGGGCGGTCTTGCAGGACTCGAACTCCGCTCGGCCGACGAACAGTTTCTCACAAACCTGCGCACCGTGGCGGAGAAGAACCTGTCGGATCCCGATTTCACGGTGGAACGGCTGAGAGAGCAGTTCAACATGAGTCAGCGGCAGTTCCATCGAAAGCTCCACGCCCTGACCGGGCAGGCGCCCGTGCAGTATCTCCGGGCCATGCGCCTTCATCGGGCAAGACAATTGGTGAAGAAGAAAGCCGGCACCGTTTCCGAGATTGCGTTTGACGTCGGTTTTAGCAATCTGTCGTATTTCGCCAAGTCCTATCGCGAACAGTTCGGAGTTCTTCCCTCAGAGGATGAGTCCTGATCATCCCCTGGCGCTGATTCGTCTCCCCAGCCCGTCTGTCTACTGATTCGTCTTACCCTGCCGCTCGCGCTTCCCAGTTGAGTTGAAGAAAAGTGGAATTGCCTTTCTTCTTTTCCATTAATGTTGCACGGCTGAATAGTGTCACCCAATGGCCGTCCAGTATTAGCAAAACCCTCCCTGCGATTCCTACCTTGATTACATGCCAGTTTTCATCAAGAGCGTTCAAGCCAACGTGGGCAATTCAGGAGATGGCACCACACAAAGGGAGACGAGGTCATGAAAACGTTACGCGTCGATGCAGTCATTGTTCTCGCTATCCTGAACCTTTCGTTCGCCGCCGCTCAGGTGCCCGAGACGATGAGCTACCAGGGCGTGCTGGCGGATGCGAACGGCACACCCGTGCCGGATGGGAACTACG
>JBBIJR010000095.1:0-11669 GCA_037445875.1 Bacteroidota bacterium
TTTAGAGTTCTTGAGCGAGACAGAATGGAAGACATCTTCAAAGAGCAAGATTTCTTCATTTCTGACGCCTGTAATTCCGCTGATTGTGTTGCTCAAATAGGTCTGCTTCTTGGCGTACAGTTGGCGATCGCGGGCGAGGTGCGAATGATCGGTGAGACGTATACCATTGATCTGCGACTTGTCGACATCAATGCCAGACAAATTGCTCGTACAACTAATCGGGGCAAAGCAGACGACTTGCCGCTGATCATAGAGACCATGGCGACGGAATTTGCCGAGGCCGTTGGCAGGCCAGCATCATCTCGGGCAAAATACAGCGAGAAAAAAAGCGGTAATGAGTTTCCTAACAACGGTCCACCCACGAAAATCCAGATAGCCAACGCTCTGACTCACTTTGAGTGGGATGATCAACCACGGCAAACAAAGAAGAGATCAAGCGGATACTAACGGCCCTTGGCGCAACCATCATTCACGAATACGATTGGAAAAATGGCGGCACATCCGTCTGCGGACGGCTCCCATCAGGGTACGAGATTACGATCTGGGACGATTCATACGGTAACACCGCTGTCTACTCGGTTCGGTATGGTCTTGTCCGTTCTGATCATTCTTACTTTGCAAGCAATGAAACTTTTTTTGAATTACCAAAAAAAAGAAAAGCGAATACCGACTTCACGGCGTCCACTTTCTCGACAGGCATCAAGGCAAAAGGTCTCGATCTTGTAATTCAGCGTCTTCACGCGGGGACGATCACGTCTTGTTCAATCAGCGAAGATGGGCGATATTTGTTGACGGGCTCGACAGACCGGACCGCAAAATTGTGGGAAGTCCGCAGCGGAAAAGAAATCCGGACGTTCCGTGGCCACTCCGGAGGCGTTGCGTCGGTTGTTATCGATTCAAAAACCAAGCATGTTTTTACCGGGAGCGAAGATCACACTATTAAAATGTTTGATGCGGAAACCGGTGACCATCAGCAGAGCTTTGACCATTCATCATCCGTGCGATGCATAAGTGTAAATCGCGATGGAACATTTCTGGCTGCCGGCGGCTTTGAAATGGAATCCATGTATGGAGAACTTGCTGTGTGGGATATCCGGATATCGAAGAAACTTTATTCATTTAGCGGAGGAATCTATGCGCTCCAATTCAGTCCGGATGGCAAATACCTTGCTTATTCCAATTGGGGCGGCGACGAATGGTCCGGAATATGGCTGCTGGATGCAACAACAGGGAAGAAGATCAGGCAACTGGACGCAAACACCAGTGGAACAACACTGAGTTTCAGCTCGGACGCAAAGTTTCTGGCGGTTGGAAATGCAAATGGCGGCATCAGCCTATTCGATGTGTTTAGCGGTCGTTTGTTGTCAAAGATTGAGACGAAGAGCGGTCATATTAGTTCGGTCGCATTCAGCTCGGATGACAAGAAGTTGGTTTCTGTGCACCCGATGTTCATTCAAATTGGCGGCGGCTATGCAACGGAAACCGGTAATCCAGAAGGCGCCCTCCACGTGTACGACGTCCAATCGGGTGAAGAGGTATTATCGCAACGATGGAAGGAGGACGTGAGAGTCGCTCGATTTACCAATGATGGAATGAAGTTACTTGTTCTCGGGGAGGGGATGGATTGGTTGCACATGGCGCATAGGGTGAAATCTCCTTTTTCAGCAGAAAGACGCATGCCCAGACCGGAGTATCCACGGAGGCCGGCTTATTTGACCTATTTTTCAGACAAGAATTGGAATCGTGAGCTTCTCTGGGAAGCCCTTACTGGGGAGGCACATCGAGGGCCATATGCCATTGGCGCTGTCGACAGTCTGCGCGTTACTGATCAAAATGTAGGGATGCCGTTGTTTTCGACGGCCAGTTCCTGGAATACAAAGTATGCGTTGAATTCCGATGGATCGTTTCTGGTCATCAGTGACGAGCAGGGTGTGGCGCTTCGAAGTCTTATGTCCGGACAAGTGATCCGCACCTTCCACGATCCACAACAATACGATCCCACAATCTCGGTGGATATCAGTCCGGACTCAAAATATGTTGTTACGGGTTCCGGAACTCTCCTCGGACAGGGATATCCGGACAATGCTGTACGTATTTGGGACGCCGCGACTGGTCGACTGCTTCGTATCGTTGACCATCCGGTTTCTGATATTAATGGAATCCAGGTTAAGGGTAACCTCTCCAAAATCAATGCGGTTCGATTCAGCCCGGACGGCAAATACGTCGCGTCCGGGAGTGGGGATTCGTGGCTTGAAATGGGAATCGAGTATGACGATTTTGCCAGACTTTGGGACGTTGCAACTGGAAAGGAACTGGCTGTGTATGGATTTCACGACCATACATCCATGTCGAAACATTCTGCGACCTGCATAGGACATGCCGGGGAAGTGACGGCCATAGCGTTCAGTCCTTCAGGCAAACTCATCGCAACGGGCGGAAATGACAACAAGATATTCGTTTGGGAAACGTTGACTGGCCGGCATATTGGTTCATTCAGTGGACATACGCAGTCGGTCCGGCATGTTCTGTTCAGTTCCGATGAAACGCAAATCGTGTCCCGAAGTTCAGATGGCGTGGCTAAACTGTGGGATCTTAAGAATGGCCAGGAAATTGCGACAGTGGTCATTAGAGGTGACAATGATTTTGCCCTAGTTCTTCCCGACGGATATTATGCATCAACCCGGGAGGGAGTTAAGTCAGTTCATTTTGTCAAAGGATTGAAGGTTTTCACACTGGAGAATTTCGATCTTGTATGGAACCGTCCCGATATCGTTCTGAAGAGATTTGCCAACGAAGATGAAGCCCTGATCGGGGGGTACCGCCAGGCCTTCCTTAAGAGATTAGAGAGACTCAAAATTCAGGAGAAGGACCTGTCGTCGAGTGAGCACTTGCCTGAAGTCATGTTTGCCGGCAACATTCCGTCGGAGACGTCATCAAAAGATGTAGAGATTGAGGTGCATGCTAAAGATCCGTCCCTGACACTGGACCGAATCAACCTCTACGCCAACGACGTACCCGTGTACGGTTCCGGCGGCTTTTCAATCCGAGAAAAAGGACTGAAGGAGATCACATCAAGAATTCCTCTGCAATTGACCGATGGACTTAACAAAATACAGATTTCAGCGATCAACAGCTCAGGGGTTGAGAGCATGAAGGAAACCATTTTTGTCACATGCCAGACGCAGACGCCGCGAACCCTGTATGTTGTCGCCATCGGCGTTTCCACCTATCAGGATCAGGCCATGAATCTGCAATATGCCGCCAAGGATGCTGTGGATATTGCGACACAATGGGCTCACTCAACTGGTTCCAGATTTCAGAACACAAGGACGATCGTTTGTACAAATGCAGACGCTACGCGGGAGAACATCCTGAAGATTAAAGCGGAACTAAATCACGCTCTTCCCGATGATCAAGTTCTCCTTTTCGTCGCGGGACATGGTCTTCTGGACGAAAGACTGGAGTGGTACTTTGCGACGCAGGACATAGACTTCAGCCATCCGTCGTTGCGAGGAGTCTCGTATGGAGAAATCGAAAACCTGCTTGACGGAATTGCCCCAAGGCGTAAGCTACTGTTGGTTGATGCGTGCCATTCCGGGGAGGTTGACCAAAATGGAGTATCGGCCGGTACTCAGTCGACGGCGACCACCTTTGAAAAAAACGTGAAGAGCAGAGCCTTCAAATCCAGCCAGCGGGCAAAGATCAGCCCTGGAGGTTCATTTCAACTGATGCAGGACTTGTTTGCCAATTTTCAGCATGGCTGTGGCGCTTACGTGATTTCGTCAGCCAGCGGTTCCGAATTTGCGTTCGAATCTTCTGATTGGAAAAATGGCATTTTCACCTACAGCCTTCTGGAGGGGCTGAGAACAGGAAAAGCCGATTCGAACAACAATGGCGATATCGTTGTGAGTGAAATTCGAGACTATGTCATTGACATGACCAGGAAGTTGACGCAGGGCAGGCAGAACCCGACCGTGCGCCGTGATTTTGTGGAGTATGATTTTCCAATATGGCCATAGCGAATTTGTTCGATTTTGCAATTGAGCGACATGCGTAATGGCCTGGCTGTTTTGTGTGGACCATGATTTAAGAGAATTGAAGCATAAATGAACATCAATTAGGACAACCCATGAGAACGATTTTCTTGAGCACACTTCTTAATCTTCCCTTTTTGTTCGCCGCCGGCGACCCCGACTGGGTCACGACTCCCGGCAAGTCGGCTAAATATCCGGCGGAGCAGTTCCTGACCGGCTATGGCACGGCGTCGACGCATGAGAAAGACGCGGCGCAGATCGCCGAGGCCAATGCCCGCGCACAACTTGCCAGCACGATCGTCGTGAGCGTAAAAAGCCAGGTTGTCGACAAATTGGAGGAACAGGGAAAGCAAGCGTCGCAATACTTCAGTTCGGTCACCCAAAGTTCGACATCCCTGCAGATTTCCGGCGTCAAGACGGAAACGTACACCAAGGGCAGAAACGTCCACGCGCTGGCGTACGTGAGCCGCGCGGAACTCATGCGCATTTATGCACAGAAGCGTACGGACCTGGTCGCGCAAATGAAGAGTCTGATCGAGAGCGCCGCGCAGGACGAAAAATCCTCTCATATTGAATCCGCGGCCGCCAAATATCTTTCTCTGCTTCCGCTCTACGAGGAATTGAACGAAACGACCTGCATCCTGATTGTGGCCGATTCGAAATCGTCTGTGGATGGGGCCATGACGGCGGAGGGCATCTTGACCAAGACCGAGGCGGCGAACAAGATCGACCAGCTGCTCGCCCAGACCGTCGCTTCGGTGGACGATGCGGCGCGGGCTCTGGCCTATCAGATTTCTAAACAGGTCAAGAACCCCATCGGCAGAGTGATCGTCGCTCCGCTCACGTACCAGGACAGCAAAATGACCAGCTCCTTTGCCCGCTACTTCCGGCAGGCCGTGGAAACGCAGATGCAGAAGTACGCCGTGTGGGACATCGCGCAGCAGGCGAAAACATTCGTTCCGAAATCGTCGGAAATCATGAAGGAACTCACACTCGAGTCGGGCGCTCAGCATATCGTGGAAGGCAGTTACTGGGAACAGGGCGACAAGATCAAGATCATCGGGCGCCTGCGCGACGTCACCGGCGGCAAGGTGGTCGCCGGCGGGGAAGTGCTCATGGAAATGAAATTGCTCGCTGAGCGGAACCTGAGCCCGAAGCCGGAAAACTACCTGGCCGCGCTCGCCGACCAGAGGGAGTTCGCCAAAGACGAAATCGTCACCGCCGACATCCAGCTTGACGTATGGACGAACAAAGGTAACGAGAATCTCGTTTTCACAGAGGGTGAGATCATGAAGATCTACGTACGTCCCAACCGATCCTGCCACGTCCGCATTCTATACACCTTCGCCGACGGAGCCCGCACGCTCCTGTTCAACGACCACTTCATCGACGAGGGCAAGGCCAACCAGGTCGTGGAGATTCCGGCCGAGTTCGAGTGCGCGCCTCCGTTCGGGGCCGAGATGCTGATGGTCTGTGCGCGGACCACGGCGTTCCCTGAGACCAAGACGTACGAACGGGACGGTGTGCTGTATCTCGACGAAAAAGACGCAGGCCTTGCCGCGGCCGGGGTTCGAGGCATGAAGAAGAAACCCGTCAACGAAGAGACGGTGCAGCAGACCGAAAAGCGGCTGGTCATCACGACCCTGGCGAAGTGACACGGACGGAACCCTGAAGGGCTCGGCTACCGCGAATCGTGTGGGCTACTGAGTGGCGGATGAAACGGGAGATCGCTGGCCGCGAGCCGCGGAACTTTCGCTACTTGATACGGAACATATCATGAGAATAGCCGGAAAATATGCTTTCCTGGTTCTATCGGTTCTCGTTCCTTTGGCAGAGGAGATGGCTCAGGATCTCGAAGTGGTCGTCCAGCAAGGACACAGCAAGACGATCCGGAGCATCTCGTTCAGCCCGGACGGAAATTTTGTCGTGACGGGAAGCGCCGACCATACCGCACGAATCTGGGACACACGCACAGGTAAAGAAATCCGAACATTCAAACACCACCTCGAGGATGTGCCTTCCGCTGTCTATGCGCCCGACGGTCATACCATCCTCAGTGTGGACCACGGACTGACTTACAATCAAGTGTTCCTGTGGGAAGCCGAAACGGGAAAGATCGTGAGACGCTATCGGATCACCGGAGCGTTGACGGACTTCTATTCCGAGCGAGGTCGGGTTTCCCCCGACGGGACGTCCATACTCCTTTGCAGCCAGACTCAGGGAGCCAGGTTGTATGACCTCCTGAGTGGAGAGGAGCGGCGGCGTTTTGGACCGAACCGCGTCTCCGTCGGGTTCTACGATTGCGTCTTTCTGGGGGGCGGCAAGTCCGTCGCCGCTGTGACGACCGACGGGAAAATCGAAATATGGTCTCAAACGAGCGGAGCACCCGAGGCCTCCTTTGAGCGCAAAAAAGCGCGCTCTGTTCGCGAGCTGCCGAACGGACGACTGCTGGTGATGAGCGATACTCAGGTTGAAGCGTGGGATTGGCGCAAGAAGCAGGTGGAGTTCTCCCTGACGGATGAAAAAGAGGTCGTGTGTATGGACGTGACGCACGATGGTCTCCTGCTCGCAACCGGTCGACGCTATTTCTCGAACACCCGGAAGCGCCACTGTTATGAGGTCAAAGTGTGGGATCTCTCCTCGGGTGCGGGACGCGTGGTCGACGCCGACACGTTCAACGTCGCGGATGTCGCCTTCAGCCCCGACGGAACCATGCTCGGCGTCGTAGGGGGCGGCTTTACCGGAGGATTTCAGGAAAACGATCGATTTGCTCATCTGGTAGATGTGCATTCGGGAAAAAGGGTACGCTCGTTGACCGGTATGGTTCCAGCCGTCAAGTCCGCCACGTTTACCTCGGATCATGAGGTGCTGGCCGGTACGGCGGAACGGGCGCATGTATGGGACCTCATGTTAGGACGGAAGATCCGCTCCCTGCCCCAGCACGGGCCTGCTTTCTGCGAGGGGTCGGTTTCGCTCATCGTGGATGGAAGAAACGCCGGCCTGTGGAACTTCCGGACCGGTCAACGGATCAAGACCTTGACGGGAGCGTCCGAGGGAACCGAAGCTGGAGTGGCCCTGGGACAATTTTATCCCGGTACCGGCCAGGTGGTGGTCAAGAACTGGTGGACTGCGCCATACGCCTTGTGGGATACTTCCAGCACGGGAGGCAAGATTCGGGACCTTCCCATTCCCGCAGATGACAGCTATCGGTTCCGGGTCAGTCCAGACGCGAAGTCGATCGCCGTGATTCAAAGTGGAGAGGTGGCGGTTTTCGATCCGAGGAGCGGCGGGGAAAAGTACCGGCTCGGTCCGCATGTTTACGATCTGACGTCCGTGACGTTCAGCCTCGACAACCGTCTGGCGCTCACCACAGACTTTGCATACGGTCACGTGTGGGACATGCAGGATGGCTCGGAAGTGGGAATCCTGGGCTACCACAATCACGAGTTTGAGGGTGGACCGTGCGATTCGACCTGCCGTGGGCATCGGCGCCATTTCTTGTGTTCTGCGTTTGGTCCGCAGAACAGGACCGCTCTTACCGGCGGAAATGACAATCGGGTTATTCTGTGGGATCTCGGATCTCCTGTCCAACGGTTTGACATGTGGACGAACCGGAAGCTTCGGTTTTCCGGACAACCGCGGTGGACCTTTGATGGATGCTCGAATGCCATTACGGCAGTGGAATTTGACAAAGACGGGAAACGCGTACTGGTTGGCAGCGAGGACGGGACTGTACGGCTGCTCGATGCGATAAGCGGAGCGGAAATCGTGACCCTGCTCGCCATCGGACCCGGCGATTATTGCATCGTCACCCCGGACGGCTATTACACTGCATCCCGAGGCATATCCCGACACATCCACTTCGTCAAAGGGCTCAAGACGTTCTATTTTGAGAATTTCGACCTCATCTTCAACCGTCCTGATGTGATCTTTCAGCGGCTGGGCCTTGCGGACCAAAAGCTCATTCAGGCCGTGAAGCAGGCGTATCTTCGCAGACTGCGGCGATTCGGGTTTGAGGAAGGACAGGTCACTCCCGACATGCATTTGCCCGAACTCGTCATGGTGAATGCCGACGTTCCGGCCAGGACCGGTCATAAGCAGATTACCTTACAGGTCCGAACGTCGGACAGCAAGTATCGCCTTGATCGTATCAATGTCTTTGTGAATGACGTTCCCCTCTACGGCGTATCCGGCATCTCCCTTCGAGATCGAGTAACTCGCGAGACGGTACAGACGGTCGACGTGGTGCTCAATGCAGGAAGGAACAAGATCCAGCTTTCCTCACACAACGAACGCGGCGTCGAAAGCGTGAAAGAAACACTTGAGGTTTTTCGGGAGGGGGAGCCAGAGAAGCCGACGCTCTGGATCGTTGCCATCGGTGTGTCCGAATATCGGATGTCGCAGTTCAATCTCAAGTACGCGTCGAAGGACGCCAACGATATCTTGTCCCGATTCGCAGAGGCGCAGACGTTCTCGAAGGTCCAGTCTGTGCGTCTTGTCGACCAGGAGGTGACGCGGGCGAACATCTTGAAGGTCAAAGAATTCCTGATGCAGTCGGGTGTGGACGACCAGGTGATTCTCTTCGTCGCCGGTCACGGTCTATTGAACGAGAAGCTGGACTGGTATTTCGCCACGCACGATGTTGATTTCGAGCGTCCCTCAGACCGCGGGGTATCGTACGACGAATTGGAAGGTCTGCTCGACGGCATACCGGCGCGGAAGAAGCTCCTGCTGATGGATGCGTGTCATTCGGGAGAAGTGGACAAGGAGGAGAGCGTGCGGTTGAGCTCCGCAGGGTCGGGAGGGAGCAGCAACGTCACCAGCCGGGCGTTCAAGACAAAGGTCGTGAAGAAATCCGGATTGGGTCTGGAGAATTCCTTCGAGCTGATGCAGGAGCTGTTCGCCAACCTGCAGAGGGGGTCGGGTGCGCAGGTGATTGCCTCGGCGAGCGGGGCGGAATATGCGTTCGAATCGGCGGAGTGGAACAACGGGGTGTTCACCTATGCGCTGTTGGAGGGTTTGAAGTCGCGGTCGGCCGATGCGAACAAGGACGGGCAGATCGTGGTGTCGGAGCTCAGGGATTACGTGACCGACAAAGTCCGGGATTTGACACAGGGGAAGCAGAACCCGACGTCGCGAAGAGAGAATATCGAATTCGACTTCACGGTGTGGTAAAGTTGATCCCTCGTGTCGGGGCCAGGCAGCCTTGTGCTACACTCTTGATGATCGATGCGATCCGGATTGGCCGTCCACCTCACCGCTCTTCACATCGTGACCTCCTTGTATTTCTGCTAAAGCTTGTGTAAGCTCTCGTCCCTAAGGCGGTCCGGCACTGCTTGCCGATATCCGTCACTACCACTTCCAGGAGCCGCACTCATGAAAACCTGCTTTGACCCGGCCGCTCAACAAGAACTCCTCCAGCGGCTCGAGAACCTGACGCCCGATGCGAAACCGATCTGGGGCCGGATGAACAGCGCGCAAATGCTGACCCACTGTACACGCGGCATGAAAGTGCCGCTGGGCGAACTGTCCCTCAAGCGGACTTGGCTGCGGTTTATCGGTCGGATGGTCAAAAAGTCCCTCCTCGGCGAACGGCCGTTCTCTCGGAATTCACCGACGGCGCCGGAATTTGTCGTGTCCGATGACCGGTCGTTTGACGTCGAAAAAGCGGAATTTCTTTCCGCGTTCCGCAAACTGGCGGCGGGGGAACAGGCTATCAAGGTGTTCGAGCATTCGTTTTTCGGACCGATGACTACCCACGACTGGGGTCTGCTGATGTACAAGCACACGGACCATCATTTCAAGCAGTTCGGCGTGTGATGAACCGAAGGACCATCCATACAACCGAAGCTGCGGCAGGCTTCACCCAGAGAGGAAAGAACATGCATTATACCCGGTATCTGTTCATCGATTTCGAGAACGTGCAATCCTTCGATCTGGACGCAATCGACAAGAGCGTCAAGGTATTCGTATTCGTCGGAAGTCAGCAGAAGAAGATTCCTATGGAGGTTGTGGACAAGGCGCAGGCCCGCGGCGAGTCGCTCAAATGGATCCAGATCTCCGGCCACGGCCGCAACGCGCTGGACTTCCACATCGCCTTCTATCTGGGAGAGATGAACCAGACCGCCCCCAAAAACGTCTCGTTCACGCTGCTGTCCCGTGACACGGGGTACGATCCGCTGGTGGAGTACGTGAACAAACGCGGGCGCCGCTGCCAGCGCGTGAACAGCCTCAAGGAAACTGCCGTCAAACCGCGCAGGACGCAGGAGGATCCTCACCTCCAGCGCGCCCTGGCGAACCTGTCGAAGATCGACAAGTCCCGCCGCCCCCGTACGCGCAACACGCTCGGCAAGCATATCGAAAGGGCCCTCGGCCGAAAGCTGAGCCCCAAAGAGGTCACAAGCATCATCGAAGAGCTGTTCCTGACAGGCAAAATCACCGAAACCGCTGGGCGGCTGAACTACGACTTCTGATTTTTGTCCCGTCGCCTGCGATCGGACGAGCCCTGAAGGGTTCGCCTACCGGGTTGTTTGGACCGTTGGGTTCCGGCCTGTAGTCGCGACCTTCAGGTCGCGTCGGTGGTGCCAAGCTGTACCATGATGCAGGTTGGCGTTGGGCGAGCCCTGAAACCTTCGGCTGCCGCTGGCTATTGTTTACTGATCATTGTTCATTGTAAAGCTCGCCTGCTGCTCGTATACTATTCCGCCCTTTCAGGGTTGTGTTGCAGCGTGATGTCAAGCGGGCTGAGGGCAATGCTCTCCGCATGGCATTATCCGGCCCCTTCAGGGCCTGTCATATTGCGATCGTTGAAAGCGCGCTCGATGGAACGGAGCATCTCGGGCTGGAAGGGCCTGCGAAACCGGCTTGCTTCTACCGGTAATTGTTCACGGTATCTGATTATTGAAAAGACGAACCCTGTAGGGTTCGGCTACCGATGGTCTGGCGTCAAGTGCCTGCGTAGCGGACCATCGCACGTCAGAACGCTCGCGGAACCGCTGCCGGCTGGCCGGGCACGAAAAGCAAAAACCCGCCCTTCAGAGCGGGTTTTTCTGTCATTCGCAAACCTGCGAAAAAATCAGCTGACGTTGCTGGAAACGATCTTCGCCAGGTCGAACATCGATACCTGGTTCCTGCCGCCGAACAGCGCTCGAAGCTTGTCGTCGGCATTGATCATTCGCTTGTTCATCTTGTCCTGCAAGCCGTTCTTCTTGATGTAATCCCAGATCTTCTTGATCATGTCCGTTCTCGGCATCGGCTGGCCACCGATGACTTCCGCGAGGACACCGCTGGGCGTCAATTTGGCCATGAACGCGGGGTTGGGCTTGCGCGCGGCTTTCTTCTTCGCCGGTTTCTTCGCTGCTTTCTTCACGCTCTTCTTAGCAGCTTTCTTGGCAGCTTTCTTCTTTGCCGCCTTCTTCGCTCGTTTCTTCTTCTTAGCCATAGTTCCTTTCCTGTTCGTTAGGGTAAAAGGTGTTACCAGCCATATTATCTCTCAAAGAAAGAACTTTTCAAAGAGAAATTTTCAGTTTTCTTGAGGGCGCATAGCTCCCTCGGAATTCGGGTGCCGGAGATTCGCAAGGAGAGGATCGGGGGCTGGTCCCAGAACAGAGGTGCGGTTATGTCAGTGCGCTTGGT
>JBBIJR010000096.1:0-11655 GCA_037445875.1 Bacteroidota bacterium
GTACGGTACATCGGAGACGGAGTCGCCGCCGTGGCGGCGGTGGATGAAGGAACCGCGGAACGGGCCTGTGAGTTGATCGAGGTGGAATACGAAGTGCTCCAGCCGTGCCTGACGATCGAAGACGGCTTCCGCGACGACCTGCCGAAGATCCACGAACACACCAAGACGGCCAACGTAATGAAGGAGGTGCATCAGGCGTTCGGCGACGTGGAGGAAGGATTTGCCGAGGCCGATCTGGTGCTTGAGCACGAGTATTTCTACGAAGGCAATACACACGTTCCTCTCGAACCGCATTGCGCGTTGGCCCAGTGGGGGCAGGACGGCAAGCTGACGATCTGGTCGTCCACGCAAACTCCGCATTACCTGCATGTCGCACTGGCCAAGGTCTTCCGGATGCCGCGCAGTCACATCCGTGTTATCAAACCGCATATCGGCGCGGGATATGGCGGCAAGTCGGAACCGTTCGCGCTGGAATTCTGCTCGGCGTGGCTGTCGAAGAAGACCGGCCGCCCGGTGAAAATTCTCTACACCAGAGAGGAAGTCTTTTACGCTCATCGCGGGCGCCAGCCGATGAAGATGATGCTCAAGACCGGCTTCAAAAAGGACGGATCGATCACGGGCATTCACATGCGGACCTTCCTCGACGGCGGATCTTTTGGAAGCTATGGTCTCGTGACCACCTACTATTCGGGCGTGTTCCTCACCCTGCCGTACAAGGTTCCGCGCTTCAAGTTCGATGGGTACCGGATTTACACCAACAAGCCCGCGGGCGGACCCAAACGCGGCCACGGCGCTGTCCAGCCGCGATTTGCGATGGAATGCCAGATGGACCGTGCCGCCGAACAGCTCGGCGTCGATCCCATCGAGCTGCGCCTGCGAAATGCCATCGAGCCGAATTCCATGACCGTCAATCAGTTTCGCGTCACCTCGTGCGGCATCAAGGAGTGCCTGGAAAGCACACGAACGCGGTCCGAATGGAAGGAGAAATTCGAGCGGTACAAACGTCAGCCGAACAAGTTCATCCGCAAAGGCATCGGCGTGGCGGCAAGCACGTACATCAGCGGCGCGGGGAAATCGATCATCTGGAACGAGATGCCGCACTCCGGTGTGCAGATCAAGGTGGACCGCGGCGGCGGCGTGACGGTTTTCTGCGGCGCTTCGGACATCGGGCAGGGCTCGGACTCGATGCTCGCGTATCTGACGGCGGAAGTGCTCGGCGTGGAAGTCTCCGACGTTCACGTCTGCCAGACGGATACGCACCTCACGCCGGTGGACCTCGGCAGTTACTCGAGCCGGGTGACGTTCATGGCGGGCAATGCGTGTATCCAGGCCGCCGAACGCATCAAGTCGCACATCTTCGAGATGGCCTCGCAAAAACTCGGCATCAACAAGGACGAACTCGATTGCGGCCACCGGATCATCTTCTCGAAGCGCGATCCGGAGAAGTTCATGGACTTCGTCGAAGCGGCGAACATGGCTGAATCGATTTACGGGACGGTGGGCGCCGTTGGGAGTTACAAGCCTCCGAAACTGGGGGGCACGTACAAAGGCTCGGGCGCGGGACCTTCGCCGTCGTATTCCTTCTCGACCCATATCGCCGAAGTGACCGTGGATACGGAGACGGGCGTCGTTACCGTGGAGAAGATCTGGTCGGCGCACGATTGCGGACGGGCCATCAACCCGCTGATCGTCGAGGGACAGATCGAGGGCAGTGTATACATGGGGGTCGGCGAGGCACTGTTTGAGGAACATATCTTCAGCAAGGACGGCCTGCACCGCAATCCGTCCATTCTGGAGTACAAGATCCCCACGATCCTCGACACGCCCGAGATCGAGTCGATCATTGTCGAATCCGTCGATCCCGAAGGTCCCTTCGGCGCCAAGGAAGCCGGAGAAGGCCCGCTGCACGCGGCCATTCCCGCTATCGCCAACGCCATCTATAACGCCATCGGCGTCCGAATGGACACGACGCCGTTTTCGCCCGAAAAGATCCTCAAAGCGCTCGAAGCCAGAGAGCAGGAAAAAGGTGACGGCAAGAGCGGGATCGGTGCGAAGAAGCTGGCGGGCAGCCTGCCCGCATAAAGTTCGCAGGACCGCTATTCGGAATTCCAACCGTTTGCCCGCCTGAAAAGCCGGGAATAACCTGCCCGCCTTCGTCGTTTTGGTTTCTGATATCCGTCAACCGTCTATTAAGGTATATCATGTTTTACACAATCGTTTCCATGCTCCTGATGATGATTTCCTGCGCCAAACCGACCGAGGCGCCGATCGCTCAGGATCAACAGGGCCGAAAGGACAAGATCGTGAAAAGTAACGACGAATGGAAAAAAGTCCTCCCCGAGGACGTTTATCATATTATGCGTGAGCAGGGCACCGAACGTGCCTTCACCGGGCAATACTGGGACAAGCACGAGAAAGGCGTGTATTATTGCGCCGCGTGCGATCTTGCGCTGTTCGACTCGGAAACCAAGTTCGAGTCCGGTAGCGGCTGGCCGAGCTTTTACCAACCGATTGCCCAGAACGCCGTGGAGAAGGAAACGGACACCAGCTACGGCATGGTGCGGGATGAGGTGCACTGCGCGCGATGCGGGGGGCATCTCGGGCACGTTTTCGACGACGGACCCAAACCCACGGGACTCCGCTACTGCATCAATTCGGCGTCGCTGAGTTTCAAGAAGCAGTAGCTGCCCTTCATCTTGCAATTAACCACCTGTTCGCCTATATTCGTGCGCTTTAACCGGAACAACCCACAGGAGCGATGCATGTCGGACGAACTGTTGCTGAACGACGATTTCACGCGGGATCGGGTGGACGAGGAAGAAGAAGAGGAAGAAGAAGAGGAGTCCAAGAAGGGGAGCAAGAAGGAGGATGCGCTCGGCAAGAAAATGGTCGAGTACCTCATCCGTTCGCGCACGGTGCTGCTGTTCGACCAGATCGAGCCGAAGATCACTCGCCGCCTGCTGGCCCAACTTCTGTTCCTGAATGAGCAAGACGGCAAGAAACCGATCAAGCTATTGATCAATTCCCCCGGCGGCGTGGCCGACGACGGGCTGGCCCTTTACGATACCATCAAGATGCTCGATGCGCCGGTGAAGACGATCGTCACCGGTCTGGCGGCCAGTGCGGCGGCTATTGTGCTGGTCGCGGCGAAAAAAGAGAACCGCATGGCGCTGCCGAACTCACGCATCATGATCCACCAGCCGCTCGGCGGCGTGCGCGGCACCACGAAGGACATCGAGATCAGCGCGTCACAGATCGTGCGCCTGCGCGACCGGCTGAACCAGATACTGTCCGGTGAAACCGGGCAGCCCGTGGAGAAGGTGGCCGAGGACACGAATCGCGATTACTGGTTCTCCTCGGAGGAAGCCAAAGCCTACGGGATGATCTCCAGGATCATCGACCGCGTCGGGGCACTCTAAAGCCCCTCATGCCGAAATTCCAGCATCATATTTTCATCTGCCAGAACACCCGCGAGGCCGGCCATCCGCGTGGCTGCTGCAATCCCGGCGGCAACAGCCGCTTGATCAAGCTGTTCAAGGAGGCGCTGAAGAAGCACGGATTGGATGGCGCGGTCCGGGCCAACAAGTCCGGGTGTCTCGATCACTGCGAGCACGGCCCGAACGTCGTGATCTATCCGGATGCGATCTGGTACGGCTGGATAAAGGACGAGGACGTGGAAGAGATCGTCGCAGCGCTGGCGGAAGACCGGGTCGTCGAGCGCCTCGCGCTGAAAAACGAGTGCATCAACACTGCCGCCTGCGAACACCGAAAGAAATTGACAATTGAGAACTGACAATGGTCAATTCAACAGGGGATTTCCGAGAGGACGTAGTGTGAGCCTGTGATGACGATCAGGTCTTCCGGGCCGCGTTCCTTTCGCGCGAGCTCCAGGGCCTTCGCCACGGTCCCCGCAGATTTCGCCGTTTTTCCCCGTTCCTCGAATAGCTCTGCCAATACCCGTTCGTTCAGTGCGCGGTCGCTCGCCGGCGTCACCGTCCAGAAGCGATCGAAAACGGGCGCCAGAATCTCTGCGGCGCCGCGGTAATCCTTGTCCGCCAGCATTCCAACGATCAGAAACAACCGTTTGTATCCGGGCCGGTAGATCTGCCGAATGCTTCGGCAAAGTTCCGCCCATGCATCCGGATTGTGCGCGGCATCGACCAGAACGTCGGGTGCGATGAACTGCAGGCGTCCGCTCCACTGCACGGTTGATAACCCCTGTCGAACATGCTTGTCGTGAACCGGCAGCCTGTTCTGAAGAAAAGCGGCGGCCGCGGCCAGACAGGCGTTCTGGACCTGATGCCCTCCGGCGAGGCCGATGCGCAGACGAAGAAAGGTCTTGTCCAGGTCGGGAGCATGAAGTTTCAAATCAAGCTGGCTGCCTTTGACATCGTACTGCACGTTCTCGACGTCCGCAATCTCTTCAAGGTGGATACATCGAGCGGCCCGGTCCGCTGCTCTGCGCGTAAAGACATGCCGGGCTTCCGGCGGGATGCGACCGACCAGAAAAGGCCTGCCGGATTTCATGATCCCGGCCTTTTCCTCCGCGATCTGCTGCAGCGTTCCACCCAGGTGCTCCGTATGCTCCAGTCCGATCGTCGTGACGATACCGATCTCCGGCGTCACGATGTTGGTAGCATCCAATCGCCCTCCCAGTCCCGTCTCGATGATTGCCACATCCACGGATTGTTCTGCGAAATAGCGGAACGCCATGACCGTTGTGGCTTCGAAGAATGTGCACTTCCACTCGTCGATCTTAGGGCGCAGCGTCTCGGTTAACCTCGCGACGTCGGCCTGCGGAATGGGCCGGCCGTTCACCCGGATGCGCTCGGAGAAAGCTCGGATATGAGGAGAAGTGTAGAGACCTGTCCGGTAGCCGGCAGCACGAAAGATCGCGTCGAGCATCGCACAGGTGGAACCTTTGCCGTTGGTGCCGGCGACGTGGATCGTGGGATAACGGGTATGAGGGTGGCCGAGCAATTCCGCCAGCCGTTGCGTGTTCTCCAAACCCAGTTTGATGCCGAAAAACTGGAGGCTGTACAGATACCGGAGCGTCTCATCGAATGACGGCATGATCACACACCGAGGACCTGCACGAACACACGCCGCTGTCGGCTCCGGTTGTCGTGATCGATCAGGACGATCTGCTGCCACGTGCCGAGTACCGGCTCGCCGCCGGACACGGGCACCGTGAGGCCGGGACCCATGAACGTCGCCCGGATGTGGGAAAAGCCGTTGTCGTCGCCCCAGGTCTCGGAATGACGGGTCCGAAGCGACCGTGAAGCAAAACGTTCCAGCTGGTCCTTCATGTCCTCGACGAGGGCCGGCTCAAATTCGATCGTGCTGATGGAAGCGGTCGACCCTACGGCGAACACGTGGACCAGACCGTTCCGGATTCCCGACTCCCCGACGATGTCCCGGACGTTCGTCGTCAGGTCCTTGATGTCCGAGAATCCCTCGGTGGGAATCTGCATCTCCTTTCCATGCACCTTCATGGCGAATCCTCAGCGAATGAGTCCCTGCGCCGACAGGCCCAGAATCAAGCTGCCGAGCGCGATACGATATACGATGAATACGAATGTGCTGCGCGTCTGCAGCCAGCGGAGCAAAAACGCGATGCTGGCGTACCCCGTAACGGCGGCGACGAGCGTTGCGAGGATCAGATGAACCAGCCCTTCGCCCGCCAGTCCCGTTTCGATCAGATCGACGAGTTCGAACATGCCGCTCGCCAGTACCGCGGGGACCGACAGCAGGAAGGAGAAGCGGGCCGCGCTTTCCCGCGTGAGGCCCAGGAAGAGCCCGGCCGTGATCGTCACGCCGGACCGTGATACACCGGGAACCAGTGCCATCGCCTGGGCCAGGCCGATCGCCTGTGTGTCGACGAAACCGATTCTCTCAAAAGGGCGCCGGTGCCGCGCGGCCAACTCGGCGATCGCCAGCAGAACGGCCAGGACGATCAGACTCGTTCCGATGACCGTCAAACTACGCAGGTCCTTCTCGATGGCCTGCTTGAAGAGCAAACCGAATACCGCGATCGGAACGGTACCGAGGACGATGGACCAGGATAGCCTTACATCCGCGCGCAGGGCCTCATTCCATTGCCTCCTATGCGGATAGCGAAATACCGAGATCAAGCCCGCTCGCAGCAATCTCAACAACTCGTGGCGGAAGAACAGAAGGACGGCCGCGAGCGTGCCCAGCTGGGTTACGGCCGTGACCGCGGCGCCGGGATCATGCCAGTGAAACAGGGAGGGAATGATCCGGACATGCGCCGTACTGCTGATGGGCAGAAATTCCGTCAGCCCCTGGACCAATCCGATGACGACGGCCTGCACAAGATCCATCAAACCGCCTCGGCGATGGATGGCAGTGTGATGCTCACGGAAGAGTCGCGGTTGCGGAACATCCATCCCCCCGCCGGCAACACCGGATGGTCGGAAAAATCAAAGTGCATTTCGTAATCGCGCAGCCTCGGGTGGCCGGCGTCCTGCCACTGCTGACGGCAATCGGCTAATGCCTGGAGCAAAGGCCCGGTCCGGCCCAGAAGTACTGCAGTTCGACCCGAATACAGCATGGGGAGGAGCAGCAGGCTGCCCGTTGCGGGTTCTGCCGCATATAATGCGTACCCCTCGAACCCGAACTCATCCGAGTCGGAGTAACACAGCGACAGACCGTGGCCGGCAAAGGGCCTCTGCAGGAGCGTGAAGATATGAAAGCCCTCGAAGTGATCGTGACTGGAGAACGGAGTGAAACGTTCCGTACGTGCCGCGTTCCACTCGAGTCTCTTGCGGAAGGCCTCCGGGTCCTGCAGGATATCGTCCGCATGGTAGAACAGCGCATGCCTGAGACCGCTGGCAATGATCAGGGCACGGCCGGTCCCGCTGCGCGGAACGTCCAGGCCCGTAAATATGGTGAAACACAACAAATGGCCGCCCACGGCGCTTGGGCTCAGGCGGTCGGCGCGGAGCAGGTAATCCACGCCGCCCCAGTGATAGGGAATCACCACACGGCCTTCGGATGAAAGCGCGTCGAACCAATGCCGCGGGAAATACGATACTCCCGCCGTGGCGATAATCCGGTCAAAGGTCTCGTCGAACGGAAAAGGACTCAAGGCATCCGCCGCGTGCAGTTCCGGCTCCAGGTCAAACTGTTTCAGCGTCTCCGCTGCGCGCGCACTCAAGGCCCCGTCAATTTCGAGGCTGTACACGCCGCTGTCGGTCCCGACCAGATGGCACAGCAGGGCCGTGTTATAACCGGAGCCGGTGCCGATCTCGAGGACCCGCATGCCGGGCCGGACGTCCAACAGCTCCAACATCATTGCCATCAGGCTCGGCTGGCTGGATGAAGCGACGCATTCCAGGTGTCCGTCGCGCGTAGTCTGGGTCTTGATCGCAACCGCATGGTCCTGATACGCGCTCGATCGGGTCTCATCGGGCAGGAACGCATGGCGGGGAAACCGGCCAAAGGCCTCTTCGACCGCCCTACTCTTGAACGTACCTTCCCGGGCGAGCCTCTGGACGAATTCGCGATGTTGCTTGAGCGCGTTGCTCATGGCTTCGGGCCGATTACGAAGTAACTATTGAGTCCGTTATACCGGTCGTTTTCCTTGTCCGGGTTGGCCGGATCTTCGATCCACCTCCGGTCGTCGAGGAGATACTTGTACCGGTATTTCCCCTCGGCGAGAAGAGGCAGGTCGGCTCGCCAGAGCCCGTGGTCGATGCTGTGCAGGAGGATCACGTCCTTTTGCCAGGCCGTAAAATCTCCGATCAGGCAGACCTTCCGGGCCGTGTGATCATGATAATAGAAAGTAATTCGGTCTTTTCCAACAACCGGCGAAGCGTCCGGCGCGTTTCGGTGGTGTTCGATGCGCGCTTCCTTCACAGCGGCCCCTCCGTCCAGCATGCCGTAACCCTGTGCCTCGCGGGCGATGGCTGCAACCGGACGGGAGGTGGTCTGGAGGATCAACTTGATCAGGCCGGGTGTGAGCGACGGATTGGCCTCGAGCATCTGCGCCACCACCGAAGCCACGATGGGGGCCGCGAACGAGGTGCCGTCCACGTGCTGGTGCCGGGGAGCAAAGAATTTTTCGGCCCGCATTCGATCGACAATCGCCCGCATGATGGCCCGATCGGATCCAAACAGTACGCTCGACGGGAGTTTCGTCTTCCTCAGATGACGTCGGGCTGTTTTCTTCAGGTCCGCTTTCTTCGTACGCGCGAGCGTGAAGAGCGCCATGGACTCCTCGAAGAGGGCGTTGTCCGGCAACATCGGAACGGGCAGGAGCGCCGCAGGCGCCGCGATATCCGGCTTCCAGTGCCCGTCCGCCGTCCGGCCGTGGCTGGTCCCGTATTCGGTCCATTGTGACCGGTCCGTCGAGTTCGCGTCGTGGATGCCTCCGACCGTGATCGCGTCCGCGCAGCTTGCCGGTGGGACCGGCGGTCTTGAAGGATTGTTGCCGGCGGCCGTTATGACCGTGATGCCCTGCTGCTTCAACTCCCGAACGGCCTCAGCCATGCGGCCTTTGTCCGTGGCTTCGCTCCGGTCTCCGCCCGCGGAAATGTTGACGATCCGGATTCCCAGCCGCATATGGTTACGGAGCACCCACTGCAGTCCGCGGAGTATGCTGGTGGAGCGGATCTTCCGTCCGTCGAACACTTTGATCAATACCAGCGACGCATCGGGGGCCAGGCCTCGATAGAAGCCGTTCGAATACGTTCCGTTGCCGCAGGCCGCACACGCAACCATCGTTCCGTGCCAGCTGGACGCGCGGATTTTGTTGAAATCGGACGGCTGGAACCGTTCCGTCGTAACGTCGATCATTTCCACAATGTTCGATAGTTCCGGATGGGGATAGAATCCGCTGTCGAGCAATGCGATGGTCACGCCGCGTCCACTGCATTCTGCCGAGCCCGTTACACGCCGGATGATCGGCAAGAGGCGGAATTCGGATGTCCGGGGCTTCAAGGTCATGTTCGTCGTGGTTGCGGAAAAAGAAAAACCAGAAAAACTCTCCTTCAAGAGTCTTTCTGGTTTTCGAATGTTTGAGAAAACCGAGGGCGATCAGTCGCCCAATTCGGCCTGGAGTTGTCGCTGTTTGCGAATGGCGCGCAAACGATCGGCTTTCTTCCTCTCGCTGGGTTTGGTGTAATGCGCTGTCTCACGAAGCGTGCGCATGAGACCCGATTGAAGGCATTTTCGCTTGAACCGCTTGAGTGCCTTGTCAAAAGGCTCATTCTCGCCGACTTGTACCGTAATCATGAGATGACCTCTCCTTCTCTTCTTCGATACTCAAAAACCACGAATCAGTCGCTAATTTAATACTTTATTTTTCAAAAGCAAGTTCAAAGTTCGGAAGACCAAAATTTCAGTAATTCAATGAGTTGGAGTGATCGATCAAAAAAATAACCTTGCAAGAAGATTCCTTTCTCATTATTCTCCCAGAGGCGTATATCTCTTTATTCTCTTATCTGGATCGAGAGGAAGACGACCCAACAAAAGGCAGAGGTTAACATGATTTTCTCAAAGTCCTGCGAATACGGCTTACAGGCGGTGCTGTACATTGCACTGCATCCTGGGAAACTGATTGGACTCAAGGAGATTGCCGCCAACCTCGACGTGCCGGCGCCCTACCTGAGTAAGATCCTGCAGATCCTTTCCAAGCGCAGAATCCTGCTGTCGGTGAAAGGTCCCGGTGGAGGATTCAAACTGAATCCGCAGGCTCAGAATCCGACCCTGCTGGATATCGTCGCGGCCATTGAGGGAATGGAAATTTTCGATCGCTGCGGTATCGGGCTCAAGGCCTGCTCGGACGCTCAGCCGTGCCCCATCCACGACCGCTACAAACCGTTCCGCGACGAAATCCGGAAGATGTTGTCGGAAAAGACGATCCTCCAGTACGGCGAAGAGATGAAAAAATCTGGGGGAACGATGGTGCTCAAAGCGACACCGTAATTGGCCGGAACTCCGGCAACAACCCCTGTTTTCGGTACCCGTTTTCCTGTTTCATCAACGCGCCGTGATTTCATCTCTTGTCTTGTTCGACGCAAGTTGAGGTTCACCCTCTGTCTTCGTTTATCCTGAATCCTCGACAAAGAAGCCAGGTTCGACTATGGAGTTGTCCGCGAACCTTCCCCTCAAATTTCGAGCAAGCCAATCCCCCTCGCAACCACACCGCCGGGACCTCCGTTCACCCCTCTTTCAGCGCCCGGTTCATCAATCCGCGAAAACACGTACCGAACCATGCGGGGACCTCTCACGCAAGGCACCCTGCAGATTCACGGATGAAAGCGAAGGGCTTTCTTGCGCTCAGGTGGACGTGGTTCAAGACTCTTAAGTGACTGCGGGAAGACATTTCGCCGGACCGCGACAGAGAGGAACCGGACCGCGAACAACGGATAACCGCTGACAGACCACGGTTCACTGTTGACTGTTAGCTCTAAGCCAGCACGTCCGCGGACCGGTAGCACCGGCGATCGATCTGACAGAGTTCCGGAGCGACCAGGTCTTGGTCGGGTCCGCAAGAACCCATCGTGCACAGGCACCAGTACTGCGCGGTACTGGAGTTCCCGTTTCGCCAGGACTCGGAGAAATCGGCGTCGGGGGTGTACGTCGCTTTGGTCCTCAGGAATCGGCAGCGCGAAGGTTTGATGCCTTCCATGGTTCTTTCCTTTCCGGCCCGACTACGAAAACGGATCGATCCCGGCTGCGAGGCAGATCGTGCGCGCGATCACGGCCTTGAAGACGGGCACTTTGTATGCATTCTGCGACAGCGGACGAGCATCGGCCATCACGGCCTCGGCGGCCTGGCGGGCCAGATCCTTCGTAACGGTCTTTCCCTTCAATAGGTCCTCGGCCTTCGTGGCGCGCCACGGTATGGGCGCTGCCGCACCGAGTACGACGCGGGCCTCTTTCACCGACTTGCCGTCGAATTGTAGGGCCAGGGCCGCCTCAGCGATCGGCCAGTCGAACGATTGTTTCTCTTTCTGTTTGAGATAATAACTGGAAAAGCGTGACGACGCGGGCGGCAGTACGATCTCTACAATCAACTGTCCCTCTTTGAGCGAATGCTCGCGCGTAATGTCGCGTGCCGGTGCGACAAAGAACTCTGCGATCGGCACATCGGTTTCGCCCTTCTCGTCCTTTATTTTCAATCGCGCGTCCAGCGCCAGCAGCGCCACCGCGGCAGCCGACGGATGCACGATCACGCATCCGTCCTCGTTGCCGAAGATCGCGTGGTATTGGTTTTCTCCATCGACGGCAAAACACTGCGCGCCGCCCTTTCGCGCGCAGTCGAAGTCCCGGCTGCGGAAGTACCAGCACCGGGGCCGCTGACACAGATTGCCGGCCAATGTGGCCATGTTGCGGATCTGCGGCGTGGCCGCTCCTGCCGCTGCCTGTGCAAGGGCACGAAACGGACCTTCCACGATGGCCTCGTTCTCGGACAGGGCCGCCAGCGTAACGGCCGGGCCGATGGACAGTCCGCCGCCCGGTATCGTCCGGATATACGACAACTCCTTCAGCGATCCGATGTTTACCAAACGCGAAGGCGCCGCGATTCCCTCCTTCATGAGGTCGAGGAGGTCGACGCCACCCGCTTTGGCCACGGCGCCCTTATCCGAGAGAAACGCCAACGCTTCCGAAACCGAAACGGGAAGG
>JBBIJR010000097.1:0-11647 GCA_037445875.1 Bacteroidota bacterium
GCAGCTACTACTATATCTGGCATCCGATCTTCATGTGGAACGGTAACTCGGCGCTCTTCGAAGTGGGCATGTGCGTCATGATCTACATGTCGGTCTTGTACATCGAGTTTCTCCCGATCGTTACGGAGCGATTCGTCGGGCGCGTAAACCTGCCCGGCCCGCTGGGGATTCTCAATCGGCCGATCGATGCCCTTGTTCGGTTGCTCGACCGTGGTTTGGACAAGACGATGTTCCTGTTCATCATTGCCGGCATCGTGCTCTCCACGCTGCACCAGTCGTCTCTCGGCACGCTGATGGTCATTGCGGGATCCAAGATGCATCCGCTGTGGCAGACGCCGATCCTGCCGCTGCTCTTCCTGATCAGCGCCATTGCGGTTGGCTACCCGATGGTGATCGTCGAATCGATCCTCGCTTCACGGTCTTTTGGGCTCAAACCGGAAATGGAGGTACTGTCGCGACTCGGGCGCATCGTCGCACCCATGCTCGGCATCTACCTGGCGTTCAAGCTGGGGGACGTATTCATCCGCGAGACCTTCGTCTATCTGAACGAAGTCAGTCTCGAAAGCGTGATGTGGGTGGTGGAAGTGGTTCTCGGCGTGGTGGTCCCGCTGCGCATGTTCATGTCGCCTGCGGTGCGGAGTTCGGTCCCGCTGCTGTTCACCGCTTCGGCGCTGGTGGTCTTGGGTGTTCTGCTTAACCGGATCAACAATTTTGTGGTAGCCTACACGCCGCCGTACGCCGACGGCAGGTATGTGCCGTCGGTGGGGGAGATATCGGTGACCGTCGGCTTTGCGGCGATGCTCGTCCTTGCGTATCGGGCCATCGTTCTCTTCTTTCCGGTCATCAGCCTGCCCAACGGCGAAAAACGATCCCTCACCAAGTACGCCATACGAGGAACTCAGCCATGATACGCCGCGCATGGATCCTGCTGACGATACTCTTCGGTTGCCCGCTGCTGGCGCAGCAGCACGGAATGAAGGGCTCAACGAAATCCACCATCAATTGTAAGACCTGCCACACGTGCGAGTACCCTACGGTCCAGGTGCCGTGCCTGATCGATTGTCCGCGAGAGGATCTGATCACCGTACGCCATTCGGCGGCGTCGGGTCCCACCGTAATCCGCATGGACGCATTCAAAGAGCGGTACGGTCCCGTGATCTTTTCGCATCGCTTGCACGCGGAGATGGCTGGCATGGGTGGTGGTTGCGAAAGCTGCCATCACTATAATACGACGGGACCCGTGCTCAAGTGCAGCGTGTGCCACGAGACGGCCGACCGGAAGGAACTGGAACGGCCGGGTCTTCTGGCCGCATATCACCGGCAGTGCATTTCGTGTCACCGCGAATGGAGCCAGACGGTGGAATGCCAATCCTGTCATCCGCCGATTCACGGGAACAAACTGGTAGCGGACGGGGAGCGGGCGGCGTTACTGAAAACCAAAGCGCACAAAGTGGCCGTCGAACCCAAAAAACGGCTGTACGACACGAATTACGATGAAGGCAGGCTCGTGACGTTCTATCACGACCAGCACACCCAACTGTTCGGGTTGGCGTGCACGCAGTGCCACAGCGGCCAGGGGTGCATCCAGTGTCACGATGTGAACAAGGGAGCACCCAAAGAACTGGTCGTCTCTTCCGATGACGCCCGAAGCGAGAAGGAAAAACATGCCGCTTGCTTCTCGTGCCACAAAGAGGATCGGTGTTCCGTATGCCACCGCGACGATGAAACAAGACCATTCAATCATCGGGAAAGGACAGGGTGGGCCATCGAACCATACCATGCCAATCTGCGCTGTCAGCACTGTCACGGGTCTAAAGCCCGGTTCACCAGGGTCTCATCCAATTGTAATGCCTGTCACTCGCTGGCCACTTCGGGCTCCTTCCGTCATCAGGTGACCGGGTTGATTCTGGACGACAATCACAACGGCCTGTCCTGCGACGATTGCCATGCAAAAAACAACTTCATCGCTGCACCCTCGTGCGGCAACTGTCACGACGACAAGGCCTGGCCCAGGGACAGACCGGGACGGACGGTCCGTTAGGATGAAAGTGATGAACAAAATAGGCTTCAAGCTGATTCTGGCGGTCGGGATCACGACGGTGATCAGCATCGGCGTCTACTCGTTTTTCATGGTGCGGTCGATTAGCGGAGGACTCGAAGGCGAGGTGGAGCGCCACGCCAACCAGCTGAGCGAAACGGTGAAATACGGTACGCGGTACGACATGTTGTTCAACCAGCGCGACCGGATTCACGAGCTCGTCCGAAACATGGCCGCCCAGCCGAGCATCAACCGGATCCGGGTATTGAACAAAAGCGGGGAAGTGGTGTATTCGTCGCGCGAGGAGGACATCGGCCAGATGGTCGACAAACAGGCCGAAGCTTGTTACGCCTGCCATGCGGCCGACAAGCCGCTGGAGAGGCTGTCCATCGAGGACCGTACGAGGATCTACCGCGTGCACGCAGACTCCACCCGCTTTCTCGGCATCATCAACCCGATCTACAACGAGCCCTCTTGCTGGGAAGCCTCCTGTCATGAACACGATCAAGGGCAAACCGTTCTGGGCGTGCTGGACGTCGTGATGTCCCTCGAAGATGTCGATCAGCGGATCCGGCAAAGTGAAATAGAAATGCTCATCTTTGCCGTTGTGGCGATCGTCGTGCTCAGTTTCATCGTGGCCGTTTTTGTCGAACGGTGGGTCGACTGGCCGGTGCGCGATCTGCTGAGCGCCACCGAGGAGGTCGCCTCTGGGAACCTGAGCCACACTATTCCCGCCAAGCGATCCGACGAGTTGGGACTGCTGGCTCGCTCGTTCAATCACATGACGGCCAAGTTGTCCGAGGCGCGCCTGCAGCTGTTTCAGTCCGACAAGATGGCCTCCCTGGGCCGGCTGGCCGCGGGTGTCGCCCATGAGATCAACAATCCGCTCACGGGAGTGCTGACGTACTCCAGTTTTCTGCTCAAGAGGACCCAGGACCGGCCCGAAATTCAGGAAGACCTGAAAGTCATCGTTCGGGAAACACTGCGCAGCCGCGAGATCGTCAAGAGCCTTCTCGATTTTGCCCGGCAGTCGGTACCCAAGAAGACCGAAGCAGACATTCACGAGATACTGGACCGGGCGCAGGCCGTGGTCGAGAACCAATTGAGCCTGAACAAAGTCCGCGTCGTGCGCCAGCTGGACTCGAGTCTGCCGCGAATCACGGTTGATTCCAATCAAATGCAACAGGTATTCATCAACCTTCTCGTCAACGCGGCCGACGCGATCGGGAGAAACGGCGGTACGATTACCGTCCAGACGTCTCTGCTCTGTCTGTCTCCGTACGGAATGCTGAATATCAGGAAGGCCCAGTGCCCGAAGCGCCACAATCTGATCGACAATGAGTTCAAGATCGACGGCCGGGCCGCGGTTAAACTGCGAATGGTCAGCAACGAGGAAGAAGGCTTTTTGTATCTCGATCCTCTGTACGGCAGCCACCACCATCGCCAGACCGTGGCGGCCGACGGCGAGCCTTTGCAGTTGTCGTGTCCGCAGTGCCACACTTCGCTGATGGACCCGGAGAAGAAATGCCCGGTGTGCTCGGCGCCCGTCTTCCGCTTCGATATTCCCGGCAAGGGCCAGTTCGAGAACTGCAGCCGAAAGGGCTGCGAATGGCAGCGATGGGCGGCCGTCGACGAAGAAGGCCACAAGGACTACGTCGAGATCCGCGTACAGGACAGCGGCTGCGGAATTCCCAAAGAGGACCTTCCGCGCATCTTCGAGCCGTTTTTCAGCTCGAAAGGCCAGAAAGGCACGGGACTGGGCCTGTCCGTGATCTGGGGCATCATTGACAATCACAACGGGAGCATCACGGTCCAGAGTGAGGGAGGCAAAGGCACCACATTTACCATCCGCCTGCCCGTAAAGGAATGACATGAGCAAGATCGTCGACCTGTTGGCTGTGGATGACGAGCCGGTAGTGCTTGAGGCGGTCGAAAGGACCTGCACGACGGAAGGCTACTCGGTGGAAACCGCCGCTGACGCCTCGGCTGCCCTGGACAAGTTGCATAACCGCCGATACCGGCTGATCCTCTGCGACATCATGATGCCGGCCCTCGATGGGTTCCAATTTCTGGCCGAGATGGACCGGCGAAAGATCAAAACCCCGGTCATCATGACCACAGGGTATTCGACGCTGGAGAATGCCGTGCGATCGCTTTATGACGGCGCCATCGACTTCATCCCCAAACCGTTCACCGTGGACGAGTTGCTGGCTTCCGTCAGCAGGGCCATGAAGTACATCGAGATCCAGGCTGCGCTGCGCCAGGCTCGATCGACGGATTCGATCGTATACGTTCCGTGTCCGACGCGGTACTTGAGATTGGGATACGGCAGCTGGCTCTCGCTGGAGAACGATGGATCGGTACGGACGGGTGTCACGGATCTCTATCTCCGAACTCTGGATGCGATTCGCGAATTGAAGCTGCGGCACGGCAACGACGAATTGGTACAGGGCAGTTCCTGCGCTTCGCTTGTGTCCAAGGACGGTCTGGAACATCAGGTCCTGAGTCCGGTGAGCGGACGCGTCATCGAGGTCAACCCGGACCTTGCGGACGACCCGATGCTGCTTCAGAAAGATCCGTTCTTCAGGAGTTGGTTTTACCGCCTGATTCCGTCCGACCTCGAATACGAAATGAAGCATCTGATTCCGTGTTCCTCGGATCGGATTTGATTGATAGGACAATCAACGAGCGAACCCATGTCTTAAGATCGTGAGGAGTTGTCATGGCACTATTCATCATCGCTCTTATCCTGTTTGTGATCATTGACATCGCAATCCGGATCATTGCAAAGCGGATCCAGGAAAAGAGGACCCAGGAGGAGCGCGCCAGGGCTCTGGAAGTGAGCCTGAGGCTCGACTACAGCCGGGAAGCCAAATCGCTGAAACGAGCAGAAGTGGCCAATCCCAAGGCCCGTATCCTGTGCGTGGACGACGAAGAGGTGATCCTGGACAGTTTCAGGAAGATCATCGTGTTGGACGGCTACAACGTCGATACCGTCCAGACGGGGCAGGAGGCCCTCGGACTGATTCAGACCCACCACTACGACTTCCTGTTTACGGACCTGAAGATGCCCGAAATGGACGGCCACGATGTCGTGAAGGCAGCCAAGCATCTGCGCCCGGACATCGACGTGATCGTGATCACCGGCTATGCCACGGTCGAATCGGCCGTGGAGTGCATGAAGTTCGGCGCGATGGACTATATCCAGAAACCGTTCACGGAAGAAGAATTGCTTTCAATGGTCAAGAGATCGTTGATCAAGCGACAGGACAGGATCCAGAGGCAGTTAAAGCCCAAAGTGCACATCACGCAATTCCCCGGCGCCGATCAATTCCGCGCCACCGAATTTGCCATTCCGGGAGGAGTGTTCATCTCCAAAAACCATTGCTGGATCAGTCTGGAGACCGACGGCCACGTCAACGTCGGCATCGACGATTTTGCGAAGAAGCTGATCGGAACCGTCGATTCGATCGACTTTCCAAACCTTGGAATGACCGTGAAGGCCGGGCAGCCGCTGTTCTCCGTTCGACAGGGACAACGAACGATCCATTTCAACACTCCGGTCAGCGGAAAGGTCTCGAAAGTGAATGCGGCCCTGGCCAAGGACGTCGCCCGGCTCAACGTCACCCCGTACGACCACAACTGGGTCTGCGTGATCGACCCGGACAACGTTGACAACGATCTCCAATCGCTCAAGATCGGAAAATCGGCCGTTGAATTCTACCAGCAGGAAATCGAACAATTTCGGGAGACGGTCAAAGGCATGGCATCCACGGAAGCCAAAGGCAATGGCTCGTCGGAAGATCTGCATGTGGGCGAAATGGAACACCTGAACGAGAAGGACTGGACTATCCTGACGGGGAAGTTCTTCGAACGTTGACCGCTGGCACGGGCTGCTTCCCGTACGCGGTCACCCATGGGAACCATTCCTCACGATCGCTGAATGCGTGTCAGTCTGCGAGGCGGTCGAGGGACGGACATTCCAATTGATTGCATTCGGTCTTTTTGGTACATTGCGGTGTGTTCGGAGTAGATCCATCTCAACCCAAGGGAGGAGTATATGGCCGCTCAGGTTAAGAAACGAAATATGATTGCACAGGTTGGACTGGCCGTCATTACCTGCGGACTCTACATTCTGTACTGGTTTTACTCGACGTGCGAGGAACTCAAAGCTCTGGCCAACGATCAAGAAGCCTCGCCCGCCCTGCTCACGGTGTTGTTGTTCATTCCTTTCGGGGCATTCTACTCCTATTACAAGTATGGTGAACTGTACGAGAAGGTCACGGCAGGCCAGTTCAATCGCTGGCTGTTGTGGCTGATCTGGCTGGTGTTCTCTCCGGCTGTGTGGTTCATCGTCCAGACCGAGCTCAACAAACGCGCGGAGGGCTCGGCAAGCCCTGCCTGACGTATGCAGGCGATGGTGTTGGAGAAGACACGGACGCCTCTTCGGGAGTCCGAGTGTCCGATTCCAAACCCGGGCGACGGTGAGGTGTTGGTGCGGGTATCGGCGTGCGCCGTATGCCGTACCGACCTTCATGTAATCGACGGGGACCTGCCGAAACCCAGGCTGCCTCTGATTCCAGGCCACGAAATCGTGGGCATCGTCGAACGGGCGGGCCCGGGCGCGGAACACAAAGAAGGCGAACGAGTGGGGATCCCGTGGCTCGGTCGGACGTGCGGTACGTGTGCGTATTGCACCGGAGGACGTGAGAATCTGTGTGAGCAGGCGAGATTCACCGGTTACGATATGGACGGAGGGTACGCCGAGTTCACCGTCGCGAACGGGGGTTACTGCTTCCCGGTTCCCGATTCTTATTCGGACCGGGAAGCGGCTCCACTGTTGTGTGCAGGCCTCATCGGGTTTCGAAGCTACCGCATGGCCGGAGAAGCGCTGCGGCTGGGTTTGTACGGATTCGGCGCAGCGGCCCACATCATCGCACAGGTGGCCGTCTTCGAAGGCCGCAGGGTGTACGCGTTTACCAGGCCGGGCGACATCGAGGGCCAGCGATTTGCGAGCGAACTGGGGGCGTACTGGTCGGGCTCCTCCGACGACATTCCCCCGGAGCCGCTCGACGCCGCCATCGTCTTTGCTCCCGTCGGCGCCCTTATACCAAAAAGCCTCAGGGACGTGCGCCCGGGTGGAAAGGTCATCTGCGCCGGCATTCATATGACCGATGTTCCGTCTTTCCCGTACTCGATCCTCTGGGGCGAACGCTCCGTGTGCTCTGTGGCCAATCTCACGAGGGACGATGGCCGACGTTTTCTGCAGCTGGCTCCAAGGGTTCCCGTCAGAACGAGTACCGAGCTCTTCCCGCTCAGCCGTGCCAACGAAGCCGTTACAAGATTTCGGGGTGGCCGCATAAAGGGTGCGGCCGTGTTGGTCCCGGACGCGATGTGGCGCGGTTCATGACCGGTCCGGTGAGAACAGACGAGTGGCGCGTGTTCTGGACGTCCCGGCGGAACCGGTGGAAGCTCGCGATCGTGGTGGCGGTGTTGGTCCTCACACTGTATTCGTTGGGCATGTTTCTGGAGCGTATAGAGGTCCGAAAGGGCGCCGTAATCGATGACCCTGTTCTGTATCTGTTCGATCCCGTCGATTTGACGTGGTGGATCTTCGGCCTGATCTACGGCGCCATGGTGCTTGCCCTCGTCGATCTACTGCCGAATCCCGTGCGGTTCTTGACCGCGCTGCTGGCCTATATCCTGCTCGTGTGGTTTCGGATGGTGCTGATGTATTTGGCCCCCCTGGACCCTCCGCCGACGATGATCGTGCTGGCGGACCCTTTGGTGGAAAAACTAAACAGCCATCCGGCCCTGACGCGCGATCTGTTCTTCTCGGGCCACACATCGACCCTTTTTTTGCTCGGACTCGTGAGTTCCCATCGGTGGAGAAAGCGTTTGTTTTACGTCGCTACCCTGCTGGTGGGATTGGGCGTCGTGCTTCAGCATGTTCACTATGCGGTGGATGTGGCCGTCGCTCCGTTTGTGGCCTTTGCGTCCTTCCGGTTGTCCCGGTCACTCATGCAGGCAACGGATATTAAGGCCTTGTGAATGTTCGAATACCCGCATACATTGGAATGCTGCGGAACGGTCGTGGGACCTCCTTCAACCCGGTTTGACAAGGAGATGGAACGTGGAAGTTAAGACGGTAGGTGTCGTTGGTGCCGGAACGATGGGTAACGGCATTGCGCACGTTTTTGCGCAGAACGGATTTGATGTATGTCTGTGTGACGTCAAGAAAGAATATCTCGATCGTGCTCTCGCCATGATCGACAAGAACATGGGGCGTCAAGTTTCGAAAGGACTTCTGACCGAGGAACAAAAGAGCGCGGCTATCGCACGGATTCAGCGGACGACGGACCTGACCACGTTGAAGGCATGCCAGTTGGTGGTTGAAGCCGCGACGGAGCAGACGGAAATCAAGAAGCAGATTTTCCGACACCTGGATGAGATCTGCCCGCCGGAGACGGTCCTGGCCTCCAACACGTCGTCGATATCGGTCACGACGATTGCTGCTGCGACTCGACGCCCGGAGAAGGTCATCGGGATGCATTTCATGAATCCGGTTCCCGTCATGCAGTTGATCGAGATCGTTCGGGGTCTCGCGACCAACGACGAGACTTACCAATGCGTCCGGGTCCTTTCGGAGAAGCTGGGTAAAACGCCCGTTGAAGTGAACGACTATCCCGGTTTCATTTCCAATCGAGTACTGATGCCGATGATCAACGAGGCGGTATTCTGCCTGATGGAGGGTGTGGCATCCCGAGAAGCGATCGATACAGTGATGAAGCTGGGCATGAACCACCCCATGGGCCCGCTGCAGTTGGCCGATTTCATTGGACTGGATGTTTGTCTGTCGATCATGCAGGTGCTGCACGAAGGTCTGGGCGATAATAAATACCGGCCATGCCCTCTGCTCAAGAAGATGGTTACCGCGGGCCGTCTCGGTGTGAAAACCGGTCGTGGCTTTTACGAGTATCCCAAGAAATAACTCATCAGGAGGAGGACCGTCATGAGGAATCGATGGATCGTATGGACCCTGATCGCCGTCCTGGCGATGGGTACGGCGGAGGGATTCGCCCAGAACAAAACCCGCATCGCCGTACTGCCTTTCAAGAACAAGGGAGGCAAGGAAAAGTATGCGTGGTTGAGCGAGGGCTTTGCAACTACGCTGACCGAGGGCCTGCAACAAATCCAGGCGATCTACGTGGCAGACCGGAATCAGGTCAACAGCGTGGTGAAGAAGGGGCAATACACGAACGACGATCTGTTTACGTCCAAGGCCGCCTACGAAATCGGCAGCACGCTGGGTCTGGACTACGTGATCATCGGTGCCTTCAACATCAAGAAAGACACGATCGACTGTTTTGCC
Organism: Bacteroidota bacterium; assembly: GCA_037445875.1. Taxonomy (GTDB): domain Bacteria; phylum CLD3; class CLD3; order SB21; family SB21; genus JBBIJR01. The sequence goes on from JBBIJR010000097.1 coordinate 9,411, forward strand.
ATCGTCGTCGACGGCAAAAAGAAGGGCGAATACATCAAGACCTGCAGCCCGAACACGGTCAAGCCGCTCGGCCATCTCTGGCAAGTGTACGACAAACTCATCGATGCCGTGTGCAAGACGGAATGCTTCAACGTGACCATCACGGCCAATGAACAGAAGCAGATCAAAGCCATCACCAACAATACGGAAAACTTCAGCGCCTACGAATACTACATCAAGGGGAGGAAGGAACACCTGACGTATTCCGTAAAGGGTTACGAAAACGCGATCGGTTTCTATGACAAGGCCCTGGAACTGGATCCGAGCTTTGCTCTCGCGCTGGGAGCCAAGGGGGAGGCGCAGGCCTTCTGGGGATATCAGAAGGAACTTAATGCGGAGCCGTACAAGGACATGTACGATGCGGCCTACGCCAACGTTCAAAGGGCACTTGGGATCGCTCCCAATATCGGCTCCATCCATCGCAACATGGCCACCACGTATCAGATGCTTCGACGCTTCACGGACGCGAATGCGGAAGCCAAAAAGGCTGTGGAGCTCAACGCCAACGACGCCGAAGGTTGGTATCAACTCTGGCGCAGTTACAGTACGGACGTGAACGCGGAGGAGATCAAGCGATCGCTGGAAATCAGTCCGTATCTTCCGGTCGCCAATCTTACGCTGGGCAATTCGTACATGGACGCGAAGGATTACGTCAAGGCGGAGGAATACTACAAGCGGGCGCTCATCGGCAACGACGAGTACGAACTCGCCCAATCCAATCTCGGCAACCTGTATGTCACGCTGCAGCGATGGGACGAGGCGGAATTTCATCTAAAACGATCCCTGGAGATCAAGCCGCGCTACGCCTTCGCGTGGTACACGCTCGGCCTCGTCTACTGGAACCAGGCACGATGGGCGGATGTTGTGCACGCGTGGGAAAAGTGCCTCGAAGTCGATCCCAATCACAGCCTTGCGCTCCAGTGGCTTCCGAAGGCTAGGGAGAATCTGCAGGCTTCGCAGGAACAGAAATAGAGCACGGACTGACCCACCCGCCTTTTGTGTGGCGGGCGGCGGTTTCTTATTCGTGGCTTGATCGGGGAGCGTCTGTCCGAACGAATCCTGTGGAGGCAACGATGTGATCGGTCGCCGGGCTGAAAAAGGAGTGAGACCTTTCGTCCGTCCCTTCCTGTCCGGGGCGTTGAGGGGCTTCGTCCTGGATTGCTGCCATCCGGTCAGACTTATTCTAATCTTGTGGCTGCCCGGCGGAAATTTGCTGGAGGCATCCGACCTCAGCTATCGCCATTTTAGAATATGGTTCCATCCATCAGACAGTGCGGAGGCGGTGCGTGTCATCGATGGGCTGCAAGAGCGGGCTCTGTCAGCGGAATCTTTTTTTGGAATTTTGAATCCTGATCCGGTGGAGGTTTTCCTGGCCCGTGCGCAGGAAGACTTCCTTCGGCTCGGAGGGGAAGCTGTGCCCGACTGGGGCGGGGCTGTGGCGATTCCAGACAGGCGCAGAATTGTAATGAAGACGTCTGCCTGGCTGCGCGATGAAGGATACACCGTATCGCCTCCGGCACAGATCGTCATGCACGAGTATGCTCACGTGCTTTTTGCCGATGCCGGCGGGGCCCGGCCGAGCGTCCCGGTCTGGCTGAACGAGGGTTGTGCCATGGTGCTCGGGGCGGAACCGCCGTCGAAACAGGCCATGACCGGCGCGCAACTTACCGGCTCGCTCATGAACCTGGCCCTGATCGACGACGTTCTTCGCTTTGACCGCGTGAGAGCGAAACTGGCGTACGAGCAGAGCCACTCTGCGGTCCGATACCTCACGGAACAGTTCGGCACCGGAGTTGTGGCGGGGATCCTCAGCGAGGTCAAGCGCGGGCTCCCTTTTGAGGAGGCGTTCCTGCAGGTCACCGGGATGCGCCTCAGTCAGTTTGAGACAGCATGGCATGCATCGGTGGAGACGGGCTCCCCTCTGGCATGGACAACCTACCTGGAATCCCTGATTTGGTATGGCATCATTCCGGTTCTATTCATTGCTGCGTGGCTTTGGAAGCGGAAGGTCCAGCGGGCCAGGTTGGACGAGTGGGATAGAGAGGAGGGAGTCCCACCGCCGACGGAATAGCACTGCGGCTTCGGTCACCACCCTGAGGAGAAGAACCGTTCTACGACCTGCCCCCGGTACGAAACATACGCGGGATGAGCATGGGAACAGCCGTGCGGTATGCACGGTAGGAATCTCCGAATACGAC
>JBBIJR010000098.1:0-11378 GCA_037445875.1 Bacteroidota bacterium
CCATCGACGGTACCGTCAGCGAGCTCAACAAAGAAGTCGGCGAAATCGCCCTCGGGTCCCAGTTCTCTCAGGACGTCATCATGATCATCGCCAATCTGTCCCAGATGGAGGCCCGCGTGAACGTCGATGAGAACGACGTGGTGGCGGTGAGCCTCGGCGATTCGGCGGCCATCGAGGTGGATGCGCTGCGGGACCTCAAGGTCAAGGGTTTCGTCACCGAGATCGCTAATTCGGCCAACGTGACGGCCGCCGGAACCCAGGAGGAAAAGACGGAATTCGAAGTGAAGATCGCGGTCGCCGACCAGGTGCCGAGCCTGCGTCCCGGCATGTCCACCACGTCCGACATCACCACCGATGTCCGCACCAACACGTTGAGCGTACCCATCCAGTGCGTGACCGTACGTGAGCCCGAACGTCTCAAACGGAAGGAAGGCGTCGAGAAGGACGCGGCCATGGCCAACGACACGGCCAACGAGTTCAAGCCCAACAAGGACGGTGTGGTGGAAATCGTGTTTGTCGTGGAAAACGGTGTGGCCGTGGCGCGTGCCGTCAAAACCGGCATTCAGAGCGAGTCGCACATCGAAATCCTGGAAGGGCTGAAGGAAGGCGACGAAGTCGTCGTGGGCAGCTACCGCGCCATCAGCAAAACGCTGGAAAACGGCTCCCCGGTCACCGTGAACAACGAAAAGAAGACCGTGAAGCGCGACGAAACGGAATCGCAGAACTAGCCCCCGGGAGACGGCCGCCGATGATCATCGACATTCGAAATATCACGAAGATCTACCAGATCGGAACCGAAGAAGTCCATGCGCTCCGGGGCGTGTCGGTCCGGATCGACAAGAACGAATACATTGCGCTGATGGGTCCGTCGGGCTCCGGCAAATCCACAATGATGAACATCATCGGCTGCCTGGACACGCCCACCAGCGGCGAATACTTCTTTGAAGACCAGGACGTGGCGCGTCTCACGGACGACGACCTGGCGGATATTCGAAACAAAAAAATCGGATTCGTCTTCCAGAACTTCAATCTGATCCCGCGCTCCGATATCTTTCACAACGTCGAGCTTCCCATGATCTACGGCGGCTTCTCCGCCCAGGAACGCAAGAAAAAGACGTTGGAGGCGATCGAAAAGGTCGGACTGGCTGATCGTGTGAAGCACAAACCGAATGAATTGTCCGGCGGACAGCGGCAGCGCGTGGCGATCGCGCGGGCGCTCGTCAACAACCCGTCCATCATCCTGGCCGATGAGCCGACCGGCAACCTGGACTCTAAGACGGGCGAAGAGATCATGAAAGTCTTCGAGGACCTGTACAAGTCGGGCCAGACGATCATCCTCGTGACCCACGAGGAGGACATCGCGTCCCATGCGCGCCGCGTGGTGCGCCTCAAAGATGGCATGGTCGAGGTCGACGAAAAGATTTCCGGCCGCAAGGTCTTCAAGAAAGTCCTCGTGGACGAGTCCCAGGTCTGAAGGGCACGATGCGAAGATTCCTCTACGAATGTTCCGAGGCCTTCAAGATCGCGCTGCATGCGATCCGGGCCAACAAGGCGCGCGGGTTCCTCACGACGCTCGGCATCGTGATCGGCATCACCGCCATTTCCACGACGATGACGGTGATGGTGGGAATGAAGAAATCCTTTCAGTCCCAATTGTCCGCGCTGGGATCGGACGTATTGTACGTTTCACGCATGCCGTGGATTCAGACGGATGAGTGGTGGAAGTATCGGGGCCGACGTCAGATCACGATGGAGGAATCCGACAAACTGAAGCGTCTGCTCAATCACAAAGTCGTCGCCGTCAATCCTACGGTGGGTACGGTGCGGAACATCAAGTTCGAATCCGAAACCTACGAAGACGTCTTCATTCGCGGCACGACCGACCAGGAGTTGTTCACGTCGACGGCACTGCCGGAATTCGGGCGCTTCATCAATGCCCTCGACGTGCAGAGCGCACGATTCATTTGTGTGATCGGATCGGAAATCCGCGACAAGCTGTTTGCCAACGTGGATCCCATCGGCAGGAAACTGCGCATCGGCGCGTACAATTTCAGGGTGGTCGGTGTGCTCGAAAAACAGGGCCGGTTCCTCGGCGGCCTGGGCGGCCCCAACCTCGACGTGCAGGTGTCCATCCCGATCACGACGTTCTTGAAGTGCTTCGGACGCCAGCGGGGACTGCAGCTGGCCGTCAAGTGCGTGTCCAAGGAAGCGATGGAGGACACGGAGGAGGAGATCATCGGGGCGATGCGGAAGATTCGCAAACTGACTCCGACGGAGTCCGAGAACTTTTCGATCAATCGGCAGGACACGTTCACCAGGATGTACGACAGCGTGATGGGCGTCGTCGGGATCGTCGGTCTGATGATCACGGGCATTTCGCTGTTCGTGGGAGGCATCGGCGTCATGAACATCATGTTCGTCTCGGTGACGGAACGCACCCGGGAGATCGGTATCCGGAAGGCCATCGGTGCCCGGCGGCGGACGATCCTGGTTCAGTTCCTGTTCGAAGCGTCCATGATCTGCCTGATCGGGTGTGCGATCGCGCTGGTGCTCTCTTTCGGGTTGAGCATGATCATCGACGTGTTTCTTGCTGCGACGCTGTCGTGGGACGTTGTGCTGATGGCGATATTGATTTCCGTCATGGTCGGCGTGCTGTCCGGTTTCTTCCCGGCCCTCAAAGCGGCGCGTCTCGATCCGATCGAGTCGCTGCGATACGAATAACCGCGGAAGGTGACCTCTTATGCTTAGACTCGATGTCGCTGAAAATATCCGGATGGCGCTGGCGTCCGTTATCGCGCACAAACTGCGGTCGCTCCTCACGCTCGTGGGCATTATTGCCGGCGTTGCCTCGATCATCGCTGTCATGACCGGCATTCAGATCATACGCAACAAACTGGAAGCGGACATGAGCCAGCTGGGCAGCAATACGTTCCAAGTCCAGAAGTGGCCGGCCATGGGCGGCGGGCCGGGTACCAACTGGCGAAAGATCATGCGCCGCAAGCCCCTCACCATCGAACAGGCCAACATCATCCGGGATCGGGTGCGGGGAGCGGACCTGGTCGGCTCCGAGTTGTGGGAGTTTGGACAGGTACTGGCCCACGAGGACAATAAGACCAATCCCAACGTCACGCTCGCCGGCGGCACGCCCGAGTTCCAGATCAATAATAACCAGCTGGTGACGTACGGCCGGTTCATCACGGAAGAGGACGTGAAGGTTGGCCGCAAGGTCATCGTGATCGGCACGAAGGTGCTGAGCAAGCTGTTTCCCTTCAAGGACCCGCTCGACCAGGAGATCAAGATCGGAGGCATCCGATACACCGTCATCGGCGTGTTCGAGGAACTGGGCGAGACCTCCTTCGGCTCCGGCGACAACGTGGCCTGCATGCCCATCACAGCCTTCATCGACCAATTCGGTCTGAAAGACAATCAGGGCTTCGACCGCTCGGTAAACATCACGGTGAAGGTTCGTTCCGGCTTCGCAATGGACGACGTTCTGGAAGAAGTCCGGGGCGTTCTGCGGACGGTACGGCACGTCAAGCCGCTCGACGAAGACGACTTCGACTTCTTCTCCAACGACAGCCTGGTGCGCGCCTTCGGAGACATGACCGCCGTGATTCGACTCGTGGCCATCGCCATGGGTGCGATCGCACTCGTCGTGGCCGGAATCGGGATCATGAACATCATGCTCGTCTCGGTGACCGAGCGGACCAAGGAGATCGGTATTCGGAAAGCCATCGGCGCCCGGCGAAGGGACATTCTTGTGCAGTTCCTGGTCGAGGCGGTGGTCTTGTGCGAGATCGGTGGGCTCATTGGCATAACCGTCGGCATCGGTCTGGGTAACCTTGTGAGCGTGTTCATGGATGTGCCGTTCACCGTTCCCTACCTGTGGGCGTTCATCGGACTCGCGTTCTGCAGCCTTATCGGAATATCGTTTGGACTGTGGCCCGCTTCGAAAGCGGCCCGGCTGGACCCCATCGAATCTCTGCGATGGGAATAGACAGATATTCCGCTTGCTTTGCTGAGTCCCGGACTTCCCATCCGGGACTTGTTTTTTGCGCCCGCTTTGAGTAAGTACTCCCGATGAATCTCAAGCACCTGGCGATCGGTCCGGGCTTTCCCGATTCCGTGTACGCCGTCATAGAGATTGCCGAGGGCAGCCGAAACAAGTACGAATACGATCCGGAGCTGGAGGTGTTCAAACTCGATCGTGTGCTTTACTCGGCTGTCCACTACCCGACGGCGTACGGATTCATCCCGAGCACCTATTACGACGACGGGGATCCTCTGGACATCCTGGTCGTCACGAGCCAGCCGCTGCAGACCGGGGTGGTCGTCGAAGTGCGCCCGGTCGGCGTCCTGCGCATGCGGGACGACAAGGGACCGGACGACAAGATTCTGGCGGTCGCGGTCAGGGACGAACATTATCGCGAGCTCCTTCGGGTGGAGCAGCTGCCTCATCACCTTCTGGTGGAAATCGAACACTTTTTCGCTACGTACAAACATCTCGAGGGCAAGGAAGTACGGAGTTTCGGATGGGAGCCGGCGGAGTTTGCGCGGGCCGCTGTGGAACGAGCTCACAGCCGATATCGCGAGATGACCTCCAAGGGAACGGCCGGATGAGGTCGTTGGATGAGTATACCCATCGTGTAGCGGTCAGCGCTTATGTCGTCTGTGGGGATGAGTTCCTCCTGCTGCGCAGAGCCCGGAGTCCTGAGATCTGGGGTCCGCCGGGAGGGCGTCTCCTTCCCGACGAGGACCCGAATCTGGGTGTCTTGCGTGAAACCCTGGAAGAGACCGGTCTTGTGGTGACCATCATTGGCATCGCGGGCATCTGGTACGGCGACTTTGGCCGGGGGACATACATGTCCATAGACTACCTGACCGTGACGGACGACCGAAACGTCATACTATCCGATGAACATTCGGATTACCGGTGGGCCAGCGTCCAAGTCCTGAGTTCCGGACAACCGCCCCTGGGGACGACGTCACCGTCCTACACGCTGCGCGATTTCGATCACGCTTGGAAACTCGCTTGCAACCTTCGCGCCCGGGAGTCCGCAGGCGGACAAATCGAATAAAAATATGCTTGACATTATTTCGCTTGCTTTTTACATTCATGATACATACATAATACACATCGTAAACGACTAGCGCTCATCTTTAGGGTTTTCTGAAGCACTGCTCTTCCGTTTCTGGTTGAGTGGTATTGTTGTCTCTACAAGACGTTTTGTTTTTTGGCAGATTGGCCTTGGCTTTGTAAGATCCACAGTTTCAAACTTGGACTAAGAAAGGAGGTTACGAAGGAGGCTCTACTTGTTCTTCCCTAATCCAATCCACTTCATTCAGTTAACTCTTAACAAAGGAGTTAGAAATATGGCATTGAAAAAACTATTCATCCTGGCGCTGACCGTTGGCGTAGTCTTCAGCCTGGCGGCCTTCTCAAGCTCAGGGCCGAAGTACGTCAAGTACAGCAAGCCGGCGTACAAAGTTCACCCGGACGATGTCGCAACGAAGTCAGTGCCGAACTTCCAGGTTCCGAATTCACGCAGGACCATGGTCATCAATTCCGATTCCGTTGGTTTCACTTATTATGACTTTGGTTCGAACGGAAACTCCAAGCGTAATATCTGGAACTACGGCGACGGCACCGCATCGGTGGGTCGTATGGCATCGTCGACGTGGGACGGCGGTGGAACCGCGGCTCGTGGGACCTACTGGGCGTACTACGATGGATTAGCCTGGACGGAGGACTGGATCCGCGTCGAAACAGTCCGCAAAGGCTGGGGCAACATCGGCGTACTGCCGGATCGCAAGGAAGTCCTTGTTTCGCACACCGGAGGATTCCTGGAGCGGGCCCAGACTGCCAATACGTTTGGTTGGGATGAGTTCTCCGCCATGGGTTCCGGGACCTGGCCGTCGATGGTAATGTCCGGCACGACCTGCCACTTTATCGCAACGGACGGCGCTAATGAAGGTCCGCAGTACAGCAAGATTACCGACGTGGGAGGCACGCCGACCGTGGCCGTAGATCACATGGACCTGCGCTTTGCCACCGGCCTTGCCGACTCGTTGCGGGCTGCAGACGGCTATGATATCGTCGCCAACGGCAACAACCTCTATGTTGTGACGGTAAGCGAGGGTTCCTTATTTAGTGGAGTTTCCGGCACGGTCTTTGGCAATGTGTATTTGATGACTTCGACGGACGGCGGCACGACCTGGGCCTCCACGGCTGTGCACACGAACGGTGGAACGTTCCCACAGGAGCGCTGCTTTGTCGATCCGTACATCTTTCTGGACGGCTCGGGCAATCCGCACATCATTTTCAGCACGTTGACGGCCATTGCCAATGACGACGAGTTGTACTACTCGGACAACAATGCGATCATGCACTGGAGTGCTGCAACGGGGTTGGATGTTGTGGTCGATCTGGGTACGCATCTTCCGAACTGGGTCTCGGACTCAACGACGGTAGTTGGTGCCGATCAGAATATCGGCTACCTTGGTGTGCCGTCCGGTGGTGTGGATGCCAGCGGGACGCTGTATGTGACGTTCCAGGGCGTTCATGCATTGGATGACACCGCCGCACAGGGTCTTGGCGGCACCATGGCGTTCTACTATCATATGTACGCCTGCGCGTCGGAAGACGGTGGCAATACCTGGAATACGCCGACCGACCTGAGCGGTGGTTCTACGTATGGATGGGACTACACGTACCCGAGTATGGCGGGATGGGTAGGCAGCACGGCCAACAGCGATGACTACTGGGCCGTCGTCAATGTGGACCAAACGCCGGGCAGTGGATTCCAGGCCGGTTACGAGAATTCGGTCGGAGTCCGGGTGGTCAGGGCTGCCGAAGAAGATATCACGGGAATTGGGACGCCGAAAAACGTGCTCCCGACGGATGTCACCCTGCGGCAGAATTATCCGAATCCTTTCAACCCGGGCACGTCCATTGCCTATGATCTGAGCAAGGACGCCAGGGTCGAGTTGAAGGTCTACAACGTCCTCGGCCAGGAAGTGGCTACGCTGGTGAAGCAATTCCAGACGGCCGGTTCCTACAACGTGCGATTTGATGCCAGCGGCCTCGCCTCGGGCATCTACTTCTACACGCTGAAGGCCGGAAACGTGACCAAGACCAAGAAGATGCTGTTGGTCAAGTAATCCGACGCGTTCTTCAAGTTTGTGAGAAAGGCGGTCAGTCAACTGGCCGCCTTTTTCTTTGTGTGCCAAGCATGTTCGACCACTTGGAGGTGCAAGTCCTCTACTCAACCTGATGGAGGTGAAGAGTTAGCGAAGGGCAAGGGCGTCATCGCGAGATGAGGTCTGAAGGAAGCGTGGAGCAAACACGCGAGCCGATGAACAAGAACCGGATAAGAGGCATACGACGTCGGACGAGTGAGCAATTGATTACGAAGTCCATATCCATCAAGGGCGTTGGTAGTAAATCCGGCGGTTGTGCGTGGAAGGTGATCGAGCTTACCTTGGGAGATCTGCCGTTTGTCCCGAAACGTTGGGACTGAGGGTTGAGCGATCAGCCCTGAGCGGACGGCAGAAGTCAGCAGAAGGCATAGTAGATGCAGGTAACGAGTCAACCTTGAAGGACAGGATGAGAGCCTCGTCACATCGAAGGCCGGAACGGTTTAAGGAGAGATGAGTAAGCAGGTGCAACTCAAAGACGCAAAGCAGCAGAAAAGCCAGATTGCAATGGCCTTCACGGAGGAGAAGAAGGGTGAAGCCCTAAAGACTTCCGGGGAAGGGACTTCGTGCGGTGATTTGGAAACAGTGGAGACGCTCGAAAGTGCGATTTGCTGAACTGCGAAAGCGCGGCGTGGGACATGACCTGGCCGCTCAGACGGTCGGCAGTGCGCACGGCCCTTGGCGGCTGGCCTGTTCCCCTGCGCTTAACATTGCCTTGTCCAATAGTTACTTCGCGGCGCTCGGGCTTCCACGTCTTGTTGTTCATTCATAACTTAATCTACCGAACCGCCGTGTACGGACCCGTACGCACGGTGGTGTGACAGGTAAAGCGGGCGACCGCCTACCTATGTTAATGGAAGGTATCAACCCATGGATCTCCCCGGTTTTTGTCTCTTATCGGCAGAAAGGCTGTGGGCCACAATGCAGAGAGTCGAGGAGCTTCTGTTGCAGAAAGCGTTCAGAGGTCCGAACCGGCGCTTCCGGGACCCCATGACAACGTCGACGATTTGTCTTTAGGGCTGGGAATCGATACCTTGTTTCAACCGGTGAATTTAGAACAGTCATCTGCACCGTCAAGAATCACGAAGGAATAGCCGAACACAGATTATCACTGATCCAGGCGGATTGACACCGAATCTGCCTTGTTTATCACTCCGACCTGTTTTACCCACGGAAACGTGAAATGGTTGACGACGGTACGTGCATTCCGCACAGTCGTTACTTGTTGACGGTTGAACAATCGCTTCATGGATGATTACAACACTGCACGAGGTCCGAACCCCTCCCCGACCCTCCCCTTGCGCGGGTCAGGTTTCAGATATCCAGATAATCCTTTTCGCACAAGGGGAGGACAGGGAGGGGTTCGGTAAAGGACATGGCTGATCTCGTCGTGTTCATCCACGTATTGTACGTTTCGTTCGTGGTCGTCGGTTTTGCGGCGATTCTGCTCGGATGGGTGCTGCGGTGGGACTGGGTGCGTAATTTCTGGTTCCGCATCGCCCATCTAGCCGCCATGGCTCTCGTCGCACTCGAGTCAGTGATGGGCGTCGTTTGCCCGCTCACGCTGTGGGAAGGCGCGTTGAGGAAAGACTTCTACGACCGCAGCTTCATCGGACACTGGATGCATGAGCTCCTCTACTACGACCTGGACGAGGAGACGTTTCTTGTCATTTACGTGGCCTTCACGGCCGTGGTGCTGGTGGTGTTCGTCTTGTTTCCGCCTCGCTGGCCGTTCGGCAGAAACCGAACCATTCATTCAAAGGACGTCGGATGAAGATTATTCTTGCCGGCGCAACCGGTTTGATCGGCTCTTCTCTGGTCCGCGATCTGATTAAGGACGGACACGAACTCGTACTCCTGACACGAGATGCCGTCCGGGCACGGCAGCGTTTCGGTGACGCCGCAGTGTGTGAATTGTGGGATGGGGAACGCACAGGGGAATGGTCCTCCCACCTTGACGGCTCCGATGCGGTGATAAATCTCGCCGGGACGCCCATCGCGGGCCGCAGGTGGAATGCGCGCCACAAAGAGGCCATTCGTGAAAGCCGGATTCTTGCCACTCGCGCCCTCGTTGAGAGCATGCGTAAAGCCGCAAAACCCCCGCCGCTCCTGATCAACGCGTCCGCGGTGGGATATTACGGGAACGTTCCCGACGGAACCGTGGACGAATCCTGGCCGGCGTCACCGGATTTCCTCGGCCGGGTGTGCCTTGAATGGGAGACGGAGGCGATGAAAGCGGAGGAACTTGGAGTGAAGGTGGCGCGCATTCGGATCGGCATCGCACTGGGTGTGGGTGGCGGTGCGCTGGAGAAGATGGTCCTTCCGTTCAGGCTTTTCGCCGGAGGTCCGCTCGGATCCGGCAGCCAGTGGTTCCCGTGGGTCCACCGCGACGACGTAGTGGGGGCGATACGATTCGTATTGAGCCGCGGCATCGGCGGGCCGTTCAATGCGACGGCACCCCATCCCGTTACCATGAGGGAATTCTGCCGAACGCTCGGCCATGTGCTGCGGCGACCGAGCTGGCTGCCGGTGCCGGCGTTTGCGCTCAGGCTCGTGGTAGGTGAGATGGCGGAAAACTTGCTTGGAGGGCAGCGGGCGGTTCCCTCCAGACTGATTCAGGAGGGTTATGCGTTCCGGTATCTGGAATTGGAAGCCGCGCTCCGGGACCTGCTCTGACGAACGGTTGGTCAGGGGGGCGGTGCCGTGCGCTTCAGCATCCGAATGCTGAAGAAAACCAGCAGGATCATGATCGCCGCCATCGCGCCCCAGATCCAGAGCGGCTGCTCAAAGAACGGACGGCGGGCCGCCTCCTCGCGCAGAACGACTTCCTCTCCCGGCACAACGCGTTCCGCTCGAGCAGGCACCTTCTCCGCGAAGTATTGCAGGTCGTACACAGGACGCAAGTCGCCTTCCTTGCCGTACGCAAGAGCATAGTCCGCATCCGGCTCAAGTTCCGCCAGGATCACGCGTTGATAACGCAAAGCAAGGACGTGTTCCACCGAAAGCGGCCGGTCGTTGCGATTGAATATCCGCAGCTTGAGCCCGGGCGTTCGGACACCGCCCACCGGTAGTGCGAACGGTTCCAGTGAACTCAAGACGCCGCCCGCCAGCGAGGCCCACACCTCGTGCATTTTTCCGTCCGACTTCACGCTGTCCGCGAGATAGGATACGCTGACGGTGCGGTGGTAGTCCTTTTCCGACCGGACGGCGAGGCGAACCTCATCGACGCCCACGAGCCGGTCCAGCGTCAGCAGGATGTCGGTGGAACGGTCTTTCGTGTTCTCGGTGACGTCGACGGCTGCCTTCACCGTGTCGAACACGGCAGCGGCATCGATCATGTGGGTCACGTACACGCGCCGGATTTCGAGCGGAGAATGGTCCGTCCGCAGGCTTCGCGTCGAGATGCGTACGCGGTAGTACGGGTAATTCGCCGGTTCGAACACCAGCCGGTTGTAACGATAGTCGACTTCCTCGTTGTGAATGCTCATCAAACGCAGGTTCTCCGCCAGCGTTCTCCATTCTCTCTGGTCGAAGCCGCCCTCCAGCTCTACGGCGTTCCAGTCATAATTGTCCTCGAAGAAATCGAACTCGATCCTGCTGACCGTCTCCCGCTTCGGCAGGTGCAGAGTGAGTTCGTACAAACCGGTCTGCTTGTCGAGGCTCTTGTTGATGATCCGGAATTCGACGGGGACCGGCTCGGCGGACGGCCTGGCGACGCGCAGCAGGTACGGCACTTCCAACGTGTCCTTTCCGATCCGGAAGAGGCGGACGTCGGCCTGCCCGGGATCGCACCGCGCCTGCACTTCGAGGCTGAGGGGAACTTCGTACCATCCCGCCGCGCCCACACCGGGCAGGGGGCGTTTGAACCGGTACGTATTGATCTGCGCCCGGACCGTGGAAACGCAGACCAGAAGCAGCAGCAGCGTGTCAAGCAGTCGTTTCATCGCTCTGGAAGATGATGGTTTTGAATTTCTGGTACAAGAAGGCCACAAGGAGCAACAGTACCCCGAGTGAAAGAAAAACGATGATCTTGCCGCCGGTCGAGATGTCTCCGAGATCGACCAGGTAGAGTTTCGTCAGCGTGACGGCGAACAGCCCGATGGCAAGCAGGCGCAGGACCTTGCGGCGCTTCCAGATACCGTACGCGATCAGGCCGAGGGAGTACAGACCCCACAGGATCG
>JBBIJR010000099.1:0-11304 GCA_037445875.1 Bacteroidota bacterium
TCATTCTATTCCGTTCGCTTCTGGCTTGCACCGGGGTCGCTTCAAGACTCGATGATTTCCATCCGGCTATCTGAACCTCAGCTGGTGACCAGTGAATGGAATTTTCCGCGAGAGAACCCGACCGGTGTCATCATCGACACCACCGTCCCCGGCGTTGACACGACGAATCTTCACAAGATCGTAGAGATCTCGAACATCAACACCGAGGAATCGCCCGACTACACACTGCCCCCCGGTGTGAAACGAGAGTACATCTCGGGCCAATCGGGGAGCCAGCGTCGGCGAGCCCGCGAGCAATCGCTGATGCTTCGTTTAAACGAACTCAGAGCCGGGGCAACGGCCTTGATTGTGAAGAATCTGATCTCTTCCGACTTCCGCAATTACGGTCGACTGAAGATGTTTATCCACGGGGACCCATCGATCAACGGCCAGCTTCGCCTGCCTACCGGTGATGAACAGACGAACTACAGCCCGGTCCGTGTCTTCCTGCGTTTCGGAAGCAATCGGTACAACTATTACGAGATCGAACAGCCGTTGTTCGTTGACTGGACGACCGAGCGTAACTCTATCGATATCGACTTCACGGAACTCACGTCGAAGAAGTTCGACTCCACCGTGCCTCTCGATTCGGCGACGAACAGCCGGACGTTTGATATCGGCGGGGGGAAGCTTCTTCGTATCCGAGGCAGTCCGTCCCTGGCCAACATCACCCAGATCTATCTGGGTGCCGTCAACGTCGACGAAACGTACGACTACTCGGGGGATATCTGGTTCAACGAATTGCGCGTGACGGACGCCAACGACGAATCCGGATATGCGGCGAAAGCGTTTCTTTCGTTTAACATGGCGGATTTCGCCAGTTTTTCCACGTCGGTGGACTACCGGACGTCGGAGTTCCGGACCATCGACCAACGATTCGATGCAAATTCAGGGGACAACCGCGGCTTCAATTTTGGGGGCAGTCTGTCGCTGCAGAAGTTCTACGTAGAACGATGGGGACTGAGTCTGCCGCTGAGTTTCAACTACAGTCACCGGGTGACCGACCCGAAGTATTTGCCCAACAACGACATTCTCGTGAGCACGGCCAGGCAGCAGAACCGGCTCAACCTGATCGCGTTGCGCGACCGCTTTGGGACCATCCTGGACAGTCTGGCGCTTGTCCGGCAGACCACCCCCGAGGACACGACGTACCTTCGTCTGCTGGCAGCGGATAGCACGCGGACGGACAGTTTGATCGGCTCAGCCGAGAATTTCACCAAGACGGTCCAAACCGTAAGTACCAGCCGCGGTTTCGGTCTCAACTTCTCAAAAACCAAGAGCGAACAGAACTTCTGGTTGTGGCGATATACGATCGATAATCTCTCCTCCAACTTCAGTTATTCGGTGAGCGATCAACGAAGCGCCCAGTACGCCCGCAACCGCTCCACGACCTGGACCAGTTCCTCGTCCTACACGCTGGGCTTCAAGAAGCGCAGGTGGCAGCCGTTCGCGTGGATGCCGTTCGGAAACGCGCCCATCGTGGGTCCGCTCTTCCGCAACATCAACGAAACGGACCTCCATTACACGCTGATCACAAGTGTCTCGACCGACTTCTCCCTCAGTTCCACAAAGAGCGAGGTGATCGAGCGTGACGCGTCGGGCAATCCATTCCGGCGTCCAACGATCACTTCGCTGACATCGAGCCGGGGATACGGAATGGCACTGAGTCCCTTTCAGGCCCTTACGTCGAACATAAGCGTCAGATACAATTCCGACCTCCGAGGCCTTTCGGCGACGGAGATTCTCAAGGGGGTCTTTTCGGGACTGAACCCGCTGGACGGTTTCGATGATTTCAAGTTCCAGACGCCGGTGGACACAGTCCGGCGCCGCGGTATCGAGGACTCGCTGTATTACGTGTTCAACCGGGACTATTCCGTCGTCAATACGTTCACACTCGCTTACGCTCCTCAGACGCTGACGTTTCTCACTCACACCGCCAACTATTCGGCCACGCACAGTTCTTCCCGCCAACGGCCGCCCCAGACGATCTTCTTTCAGTCCTCCCTTCTGACAAGGCGGGTCCAGGCCGACGTGGGTTTCAAGTTCCGCGAGTTTGTCGGATCTGTTCTCGGTTCGGCGGGAGGCAAGTCGACGGTCGGGCGAACCCGGCCTCCGACCGGGGGCCGCACTCGACGGAAGGGCGATCAACAAACCGACGAGGGCAAGAAGACCGAGTCTGCCGAGCCCGATACCGCCAAAGCGGGCGGGCTGCAGAGGGCCCGGGATGTACTGAAGGGAGCGGGTAACTTCGCGCAGAAGATGATCAACTCGATCAACGATACGCGGTTTAACATCACATTTGAGAATAACATCCAGATGGGAGGGCTGTCCGACGTGCCGGGCGGAGCGTACAAGTGGTTCGGTTACACTACCACGCCGCAGGGCGGTTTTTTCAACCACCTGTTCACCTTCGATCTGGACACCGTGCAGCAGTTCAGCCGGACCGGGTTGGATACGAATCGACTTTTTCAGTACCTTCCGGCGAAGTCGATCACGTACGGTTTCGTATACGGACTGAATTTCCAGGTCGTAACCATCGATCTTCGCTTTGACCGCTCCGAACGGCGCGCCCGGTCTGTGGACGGAAGCGAAACCCGAACCATAAGCCGCTCGGCTCTTTTCCCGTGGCTGGCTTCGTCTCCGGTCCCGATTTTCTATGATGTCACCGTTCGTTTTTCCAACCTTGCACGCTGGCCAGTCCTGAGTGTGGTTTTCAGTCTGGCCAACAATGTCGGGGCTTCGATCTCGTTTGCGGAAAAGGAAATCCAGTCCATCCGAGAGCCCATCAACGACGAGGATCTCGGCATACGCCGGTTCAGGAGCGGCGGCCGAGACTTCAAAGTCGAATCGATTACCCGCAACAGGACGTTCCCCCAGATCAATGTGGACGTCATGTGGAAGGGCAATGTCAGCCATAATTTCACGTACACCCAAACCAGGGACATTACAGAAACGGTTTCGTCTATACAGACCAACAACACGATCAATGTCTCGTCAACACTCTCATTTAGCAAACGCGGTGGCTTGAGGCTTCCGCTCTGGTTTCTCAAGAAGAAACAGCTCGACAATGAGATACGCATCGCGGCGACTTTCAGTCTGACCAAACGTCTCGGCTATAATCGCAACAAACTGGGAACCGGTGAATTTCAACCCCGAGAAAAGATCAGCGATGATTCTTCCTGGTCCATACAACCCCGAATGGATTATTCGTTTACCAGCCGGCTCACCGGCGGCGTCTTCCTCAAGTACGGACAGACGAAGAGCTTTACCACCGGCAGAACGTCTACGTTTCTTGGCGGTTTAACGATAAATATATCTATTGGTACGTAATCATCGTGCCCTACCCACATGTTGTCAACAGTCAAGACGGGTCACAAGGTTTTATTAACAATGAGGTTTCCTGGGTGTGAAAATGTCGCGTGGTGGTTGTTGATAAGCGGTGTCGCATACTGACGACTGCATGATCTTGAACGTGGAAGCCTCAATCGTTAACATCTTGCTCATAATCCTGTCGCTAAATAATCTGTGTAAAAACAACATTCCTTCTGTGTTGCTAACATTTCAACGGTCGAAGTACAACTACTACTACTACAAACATTCTATATCAGGAAGAAATCATCTTGCGGGTTTGCTGCCTTGCATTTTCATGTCAAAAGCATTATCATTTTCAGATTGCTGACACGTCTGATCACGTGAACTATATCGTCAAAGAAGCTCTCTACATTTTAAAGCAACCGAGGAATGTTGGCCGCCTGCCAAATGCCGCAAAGACCATACTTGCGTTCCTGTTCAGCAAGATGACCGGTCGAGCCTTCGTGTGGGGCTACCCTTTCATGCTCATGCTGGAGCCCACGAACGTTTGTAATCTGAGGTGTCCACTGTGCATTACCGGGAGCAAACTGATGACGCGGCCGAACGGCTTCATGTCCTTCGATCAATTCAAGGCGCTCATAGACGAAATGGATCGCTACCTGGTACACCTGACGCTATGGAGCCAAGGGGAACCTTTCGTCAACGACGAATTCCTCGAAATGGTCCGGTATGCTGCATCCAAAGGGATCAAAACGATGACGAGCACAAACGGCCATTTTCTCACCGACCGCGCAGAACAGGTGGTACAGTCCGGGCTCGACACGCTGATCGTAGCCGTCGATGGAGCCTCACAGGAAACGTACGAGAGGTATCGGGTGAACGGTAAGTTTCAAAAAGTGTATTCAGGCATGACGGCCGTTCGTGATGCCAAGAAGCGGCTGAATTCCACGCGCCCCAGCGTAGAACTCCAGTTCATCGTCATGAAACACAACGAGCACGAATTGGACTCGATCCGGACGCTGGCCCACGAGTGTGGAGCGGACGTGCTTTCGTTCAAGACCGCTCAGGTGTATACGAAAGAGCAAGCCGACGAATTCCTTCCAACCGTTGAGAAGTATCGGCGATACGCGCTGGGACCTAACGGTGAATTGAAGACCAAGGAGCGTGAGGTCAACTTTTGCCGCTGGGTTTTGTTGTGTCCCGTCATCAACTGGGACGGCACGGTTTCTCCGTGCTGCTTTGATAAGAACGCCGATTACGGATTGGGTAACGTCTTCACAAACGGAGGCCTGAAGAGCGTCTGGAGGGACCGGCCCTACCGGGAATTCCGCAGCAGGGTTTTTACCCGAAGGAAGAGCATTCCAATCTGCTCCAACTGCTCCGAAGGCCTGGAAGTCGAAGTGTTCGAAAAGGAATTCGTACAAGCTTGAACGCTAGCACCCAGGAAAGGCCATGAGGAAAACAAACAAGAAGCGGCCCGTCAGGACGAAGAAGCGTAGCAGACCATCCGCACGACGCGGAGGAACGTCAAAATCCCTCCGCCGTCGCAGGTCGGCGCGAAATGTAACGGCGCGGCTGGACGGGAAGAGAACCGGACGGCGTCGGCCCGGCACCTCCAGTCCCGCAAGGAAGAAACCGAGAAACACCTCGACACGGAAACGTCCGTCAGGGGTTGTTCGCGTAAAAAAGCACGCGGTCTCCGCCAGGCCGGAAGCCAAGTCTTCAACTGCCGGCGTTATAGCGAGCCGAGGGGCGTTGACCCTGACCGCCAGGCCAAGGACCTCGTCGAGACCGGCGGCGCGCACACCGGTGAAATCCACCCCACGATCGCCGCTCGAAAACCTCAACCGGCCCTTTAACCTCGTGGAAAGTTACATGGGAACCTATAGTTTCAGCGATCTCTATTCGGTCTTGTTTGTCTGTACGGGCAACATGTGCAGGAGCCCCATGGCGGAGGGCCTGTTGAAAAAGAAAATCAACGACTCACTGACCCGGGACCTTGCGTCGAAGATGTGGATTCAATCATGCGGCATCTACGCTTACGACGGCAACAAACCGTCCGAGAACGCCGTCAAGGTCTGCTCGTCTCACGGCGTCGACATCTCCTCGATCCGGTCAAAACCGATTTCCCGCGTTCTGGTGGAACAGTCGGATATCATCCTGGCGCTGTCGATCGACCACCTGAATTTCATACTCGAGAACTACCCAAGCGCCAAAGGCAAAGCTTTTCTGCTCAAGGCGTTCCTGCAGGACCGTCCCGTGTCGATGTCGGACTCGATTCCCGACCCGATGGGTTTCTCCATGGAATTCTACGTAAAGACGTTCACCGAGATCGATCAGGCCATTGAGTCCGTCTTTGAGCAGATCGCCGCGCGGGCCCGCCAGAAGCTTGAACACCCGGCGGCAAATCCATGATACCGCTTTGGCCGATGCTTTTCTGCGGTCTCACGCTGGGGTTGGCCGCACAGAATCAAGGAGCGGGCCCGCTTCGTGTTCTGGACAACAGGGCCTTCGAGGTCGGAGAGAAACTGACCTTTTCGATCGGATGGGAATTCATCGATGCGGGCACAGCGGTCATGCACGTGGAGGAGCTCACGCGGATCGGGGACAGGGACGCCTATCACATTTCCGCCACAACGAACTCGAACGCTTTTTTCTCCACCCTCTACAAAGTGCGAGACCGTCTCGAAACGTATGTCGACGCCGAGGGACTGTATCCGCTGAAATACCGGAAGAAGACGCAGGAAGGAGGTGCGCGAAGGGATTTTGAGGTGGAATTCGACCACACGCTCGGCAAGGCACGTATTGCAGACGCCGATTCCGGCAACTCCGAAGTCGACGTGCCGGCGTTTGTTCAGGACATTATTTCGGCCTTCTACTTTCTTCGAAACCAACCCATGGTGATCGGACAGGACATCAGCGTTTCGGCGTTTGACAACGGAAAAGTGAGGGATGTTTCGGTGAAGGTCGTGAAGAAGGAAAAGGTCTCCGTGACGGCGGGAGAGTTCGACTGCATCCTCGTTCAGACTCCCGTCGGGCCTTTCTCCAACCGATCCGTCCTCCATATCTGGCTGACCGACGATCACCGGCGGATTCCGGTGCTCATGAAAAGCCGCATTATTATAGGGTCCGTGCGGGCCGAGCTGGAAAAGATGGAAGGTGCCTAGTGCGGATCGCGATAGCGGCGTCGGAGGCGTCTCCGTACGCGAAGACCGGCGGCCTGGGGGATGTCGTGGGCAGCTTGCCGAAGGCGCTGGCGAAGCTCGGGCATGAGGTAAAAGTTTTCATCCCCAAGTACTCCAGCATCGACGAGAGCCGGTACGAGCTTCACTACGAATCTTCGATCGGCGAAATGCCCGTACGGGTCGGTTCGCACGTCCGTTCCGTACATGTGCTGCGCTCGACGCCCGCACAGAACGGCTTCGATATCTACTTCCTCGATTGTCCCCACTATTTTCACCGCCGGTACCTCTACACGATGGATCCCGACGAGCCCGAGCGGTTCGTGCTCTTCTCCAAGGCGGTGATCGAAGCCCTTCAGCGGATGCAGTGGGCCCCGGACGTCGTGCACTGCAACGACTGGCAGACCGGCCTCCTGCCGCTTTATCTGAAGGACAATTACAACTGGGACCGAATGTTCGATGCAACAGCCACCGTCATGTCGATCCACAATATTGCCTACCAGGGACGCTTCGACCGTCGGATTTCCGGACCGGCGGAGCTGAAGCCGGAGTACTTGTCGCCGGGAGGTCCTGTGGAGTTCTACGAGTCGGTAAGTTTCCTGAAGGCGGGTATTGTGTTTTCAGAGATCATCAATACTGTCAGCGATACGTACGCGCATGAAATCCTCTCCCCGGCATTCGGCCACGGGATGGAGCGTGTTCTGTGGAGCCGAAGGGACGACCTTTTCGGAGTGCTCAACGGGATCGACGACGAAGTGTGGAATCCCGAGACCGACCATCATATTCCCCACCCCTATTCAGCCGACACGTTGGAGGAAAAAGAGAAGAACAAGCAGTTCCTCCTCAACCACACAACGATCCGGTATCGCAAAGAAACGCCCGTCATTGGAATCGTGTCGCGGCTTGTTCCTCAAAAAGGCTTTGACCTGGTAGCGGATGCCATCGGCGAGCTCACGTCGCTCGACGCCCAGTGGGTCATTCTCGGGAGCGGCGAGGATCGGTATGAGAATCTGTTCCGTGGGATGGGCCAGTCGCTCCCGCACAAGGTGTGGTGTTACATAGGCTTCAGCAATGAACTGGCCCATCTGATCGAAGCCGGCGCGGACATGTTCCTGATGCCCTCGCGCTACGAACCGTGCGGACTGAACCAGATGTACAGTCTCCGGTACGGGACCGTGCCGATCGTACGAAAGACGGGGGGACTGGCCGACACCGTGCAGGACTGGCACGAATTCAACGGCATGGGCAGGGAAATCGGCGACGGCTTTTCGTTCAACGATGCCACGGGATACGCCCTGCACACGACCGTACGGCGGGCCATCGAGACCTACCACGACAAGGCCATCTGGCGTAAGATACAACGAAACGGGATGTTGCGCGACTATTCCTGGACGGCCTCCGCGAAGAAGTACGTCGACCTGTACAGGAAGGCAATCGACAAGAAGAGAAGGCGCTGAGCCTGTCCGCATGGCCTCCATCCATCCCACGAGCATCGTCGATCCCCGGGCCACACTGGATGACTCGGTGGCCGTTGGCGCCTATACGCTGATCGACGGACCGGTGCATATCGGCGCGGGCTGCACGATCGGTTCGCACGTCCGCGTGTGCGCTCACACCGCCATCGGCGCTCGCTGCCGGGTGTTCCACGGAGCCGTACTGGGGGAGATACCGCAGGACATGAAGTTCGCCGGAGAGGAGAGCGCACTCGAAATCGGCGACCGGACGACGATTCGCGAGTACGTGACCATCAACCGCGGAACAGCCGCCTCCGGCCTGACACGCATTGGGAGCGAGAGCCTGATCCTCGCATACGCCCATGTCGCGCACGATTGCCGCGTGGGCAACCATGTAATACTGGCGAACGGCGTGCAGCTGGGCGGCCACGTCACGGTCGAGAACTATGCGGGCATCGGCGGCCTGGTTCCGGTTCATCAGTTTGTACGAATCGGCACGCACGCTTTCGTCGGGGGCGGCTTCCGTGTTGCCCGGGACGTTCCCCCGTACGTTCTGGCCGCCGGGGAACCGCTTACCTTCAAGGGCTTGAACTACGTCGGACTTCGGCGGCGTGGGATTTCCGAAGAAGCCATTCGGAGGCTGGATAGAGCTTACTTCATCATCTATCGATCGAAGCTGCCCCTTTCTGCCGCATTGTCGAGGATAGCGGAGGATCTCCCGGCTTCAGAAGAAGTGACGAACGTCGTGGAATTCTGTCGCAGCACCGGGCGCGGGATCATCCGGTAGCGGCGCGGCGGCGATAACGGCGCCACATGGCAGCCGGGCTCCAACGCTGGCCCTGCAGAAGGAGCGCGGTCTCAAACGTTCTGCCGGCGACGTGCAGGCAAATGGTCAGAAACGCGGCCAGGACCACGCTGGTGCCGAGCACATGGTACCAAGGCGGCGGCGAGACGGCCACTCTCAACATCATGAACGTCGGCGTCAACGGAGGGACATAGGACAGCACCTGGACGAGCAAGGAATGGGGATCGCTGAGGACGAGGAACGCGAACGCCGTCGGCAGCACACCCAGCAGCGACAACACGCTCTGCACGTATTGCACGTCCTGTTCCGATCCCAGCGCGGCGCCCGCCGTGGCGAACAGGGCGGCGAACATGAGATAGCCGAGGACGAAGTACAGCAACAACAGCAGCAGTGTTGTCGGGTCGGTCAGCACTTCAAACGTACTTCGTGCGAAAATCAGCGCCGCGGCGGTCCAGACGGCCAGCTGCGTCAGGCCCACCATCCCCAAACCGGCGATCTTGCCGGCCATTAGTTCCCCCGCGCTGACCGAAGACAGGATCATCTCGAGGACCTTTGTGCCGCGCTCTTCGAGCAGGCCCCTCAGGAACCCGCCGCCTGAATTGATGATCGAAAAAGAGAGCATCAGTACAACCGTGATGGCGAGGGTATATCGCCGGAGCAGTTCCTCATCCGAACCGCGGACCGCCACCTCGATCATTCGGAGAGGACGCACAACCTGACGCAGGGTCTCTGAATCGGAGTACACCCGGCCCAGCTGTTCCTCCATAAGTATTTCCCGCAGCGCCGATTCCAGAGAGGCGGCGACGGCGGATCGTTGGAAGGAACGGTGGAACACGGCAGTGCGCGAGACCGCCAGGTCGGCACCGAGGTACAGGAAGCCGTCGGCAGCGCCGGCCTCGATCAACGATCTTCCTTCAGCCGCCGCGCGCCCAGAGTCCGGCTCCTCGACTTCCAACCACTGGAATTTGTAAGGGGTGTCCGTCGATAGCTTCTCCTCCATCCGAACGGCCACCCAGCCCGTCCGGTCGGCAACCGCCAGATGAATCTCACCGTCGGAAGCGTCGCTGGCAAGCCAGGTCGGAAGGACGGTAAACAGCGCGATGATAAACGGAAGAAGAATCAGGGAGAACAAGAACGCGCGGGAACGCACGCGCTGTGTATACTCCCAGCGCAGGATGCGCAGCGTGCGGCCGGTGAACAGCGGATACTTCATGACCCGCTACTGCGCATAACCTTTTTCTTTGAGGAAGGCCTCGTACGGTTTGCTGACGTAGTGCTTGTCGCCGATGAACTCGAGGATATGTAGGAATTCGGTTGCCTGGATGTAGCCCGGTACGAGTGTGATCATGTCGGCATTGGAGGCGAAAAAGGCGGTGGCGGGATAGCCGTTGACACCCATCATCTGCGTGAAATACGCCGCCTGGTACGTCGTGCCCTTGTAGGTCAGCACCCCATCCGTTTCAGGGTTCAGTTTCACCAGAACGAACCGCTCGCGAAGATAGCGGGAGACGCCGGCGTCCCCGTAGGTTTTGTTGTCCATGACCTTGCACCATCCGCACCATTCCGTGTAGACGTCCACGAGGACCGGCTTGTTTTCTCGGAGCGCCTTATCGAGGCCTTCGTCGAAGGAGTGCCAGACCAGGTCCGAGCCGGCGCGCCCGGGGGTCCATGACAGAAAGAGCAGCGCAAACAGAGCGATCGGTAGCCATCGTTTCATCTACATTCCTCGTTCAACGTCAATCGAATCTGTCTTCACAACGGGGATTCGATACCTCTATTTCCGTCGGCTGATAACTAATATAGAGGGAAGAACCTGTATTTTCAAGGACGGAAACTGTGCGAGAGGTTCAGGGCGGGAAGTCTTCCCGGCCCTACAACACGCGCCTCGCAATGGGGGTCCCGAAAAAAGACTTCAAAGAGTTTTATGCATTCCGCTGGGTTTTCGGCTGTTATTGAGTGCGGGTTAGCAGCCAGCACGGCGGTGTGGACTCATGTCAACGGGAAGAACACACAACAACGCTTCAATTCGACTAACAACAATAGTTTACGATTTCCCCTTAGCATGTTTTGCATAAGCCATATTCATAAATCCAACTCTGCACCGGAACCGGGTGGCAATCCTATCTGGCCAGCCGTTCAGCCATGAGGAGGTATCCATGGGGAGAATCAATTCCGGCCGTGCTCGTCCAGCGCTCACCGTTTGCATGATCGAAAAGATTATTGCGGATCGATTCGATGATCCGCAATTCGATGTCAAGCGCCTTGCGGCGTCATTGGGAGTTTCCACGCAGTATCTCTACGAAGTCGTGAACATTGCCCTCGGCGTTACTCCCCGACGGCTGATCGAGTCCTTACGTCTTCGAAAGGCCGCTCAGTTGATCAACGAAAGGCGAAGGCCAATGATCTGTGTCTGAGGAATCGAGAACGCCTGCACGTGCAGGCGTTCTCTCTTATTGCGTGCCAAGCATGTTCGACCACTTGGAGGTGCAAGTCCTCTACTCAACCTGATGGA
>JBBIJR010000100.1:0-11293 GCA_037445875.1 Bacteroidota bacterium
CGTACGCACGGTGGTGTGACAGGGAAAGCGGGCGACCGCCTACCTATGTTAATTGGTCAGGTCACGGTAGTGTTTCTGTAAATATCGTGTAATATTTCGCTTAAGGGCGAAAAATTTCTTGACAATAATTTTATGCGGCAATATATTGGCTCATAGCTCTTGCAGTCGCACGTCTTATCAGCAAGTGGGACCTATCTGCTGGAGGGATGCGACCCACATATCTTAAGAAGATAGCACAGCACCGAATCTATTGTAATCTCTTTGTTTTCTTTTCTTGTCCTTGGCATAACTGTCGCCGGGCGAAAGCCGCAGTTCTTTTCTATTCTCTGAACTCAAGTTGTTTTCGTAGTATCTCAGGATTCCAACGATTATAGTTGTCAAACAAATCTCAAAGGAGGTCAATCGCCTGACAGAGGAGCTACCAGTCTTTTTCTAGTCCTTAGCAGCTTCAATTCTATGTTATCCAGAAGGAGGATCTTATGTTGAAGCCCAGTTATAGTAGATTCATTCTCGCATTTGCTGCATCCGTGGTTTTTCTCGCGGCGGCGGTGTTTGCCGGAACCAACGGCAAGATCACCGGCGTGATCAAAGACAAGGAAACCGGCGATGCTCTCCCGGGAGTGAACGTGATTCTCGAGGGGACCACGATGGGAGCGGCGACCAATGCCAAGGGCGAGTTCTCCATCATCAACGTACCGGCGGGCGTATACACGGTTTCCACCAGCATGATCGGGTACACGAAGACTACGAAACAGAACGTTCGTGTTCTCCCCGATTTCACTACGCGGCTGGATTTTGATCTCTCGCCGGAGGTGTTAGGTGGTGAAGAGGTGGTCATTACGGCCGAGCGTCCTCTGATCCAGAAAGACCAGACCATGACGATGACGGTAACGTCGTCGGAGGAAATCAAGAACCTGCCGGTCCGCGGTTTTCAGGGCGTCGCCAATTTAGGGACCGGATTCGTGGTGGATGCCACGATCCGCAATACCGACGGCGGCTTGGGCAATACCAACGTGCGCGGCGGCCGTCCCTCGGAAACAGGCGTCTATCTGGACGGTTTCTTGCAAAACAACCTGTTGACCGGCGTGTCGAATGTCCAAGTGGCCAACAGTGCCGTGGAAGAGATCGTGGCCATCACGGGTGGTTTCAACGCGGAGTATGGCCGCAACCAGTCCGGTATCATCCAGATCATCACCAAGAGCGGCGGCACGCGTTATTCCGGTAACCTCGAATACGTGACTGACAAGGTCGCGCCGGGGTTCGGTGCGGGTGACTTTGGATACAACAACTACAGCGGAGGTTTCGGCGGGCCGCTCATTCCCGGCAACCAGAAGATCAAGTTCTACGTGTCGGGCGAGCTGCAGCGATGGGCCGACGGAGAACCGAGCTATTTCGGATTCCCGAACTTCAGCCTTGATACGACCAGCGGCGACGTGAAGATCGATCCGACCACCAACACCTACCTTGTAGGTAGCGTGCGCCGATATCGGCACCAGGGCTTCACCGACTGGGGAATCGATACGGTGCTGCTCGACCTGGATGGAGACGGTAACCCGACCTATGATGACCGCGGCGCGCGCCCGGACCGGGCCAATGCGTTTGACTATTATACCGCTCAGGGCAAACTGACCTACAATGTCACGAACAGCCTGCGCTTCGAATTGCACGGAAATCTGGGCGAAACGAAACGCAAAGTGTTCGCCAACAACCGAACGCTCGATCTCAACCATGTCCAGCGCAACCAGAATACGTACTGGCAGTTCGGAGCCCTGGGAACGTGGACGATCGATGAGAACAGCTTCTTCGAACTCGGCGGCAATTACAACTACAATCGCCGCCGTATCATGGACGACGAGTTCGGGTGGAATGTCAACTGGTACGCCGACTCGATCGGAGTGACGAAGGTCAATTACAAGAACCTCGGGCTACACTATGCTCCGGGTGCGGGTAACGAGCTGTTCCAACAGCAGTTCGACACCTACTGGGCGTTCAAAGCCAACTACGTCAACCAGATCGACAAGCACAACCTCTTCAAACTCGGAGCCGATTTTTATCGGCACACCGTGCGGCTACTCGAGATCAACCAGCTGACGGGTGACCCGGCATACGGCACGAACAACTTCGTCGGTATCCGCGTGATCAAAGACGGCAATCGCTTCAAGATCGTGGATGTCGACGATGACGATTTCGACGCGGTGCAGCCGGCGGATAGCACCAATCCGTTCCCGCTGGACGGTGCGAAGCACCCCATCTCTTTTGCCCTGTTCGGGCAGGATAAGCTCGAGTACGAGGGACTCGTGCTGAACCTCGGACTCCGCTATGACCTCTTCAATCCGGGCAGCAAGCGGATCCGGAGTTTCTTCAACCCGCTGGGCGATCCGGACGATAGCACGGACAACCTGGAGATCGGTTCCGAGGATTATACGAGCGGCAAGACCGACCACAAGCTCAGCCCGCGCATCAGCGTGAGCTTCCCGGTGTCCGAGAAGACCACTTTCCGGTTGAGTTACGGGAAGTTCTTCCAGCAGCCGAACCTGCAGACGCTGTACGTCGGGTCGAATTTCTTCAATGAAATGGTGACGATCGGTCCGTTTGCCGCCGATGTCCAGAATCCAAACCTGGAAGCAGAAGAATCGACCCAGTACGAGGTTGGTTTGCAGCGCGCCGTCACCGACAACATGAAATTCGATGTGAGCGCGTATTACAAAGACATCAACAATCTGGTCAACACGCAGCGATACGAGGTCAACCCCGATGCGGGTTACAAGTCGATCATTCTCTACGGCAACAATGACCGCGGTATCGTCAAGGGACTCGTTCTCGCGATGGAACTGCGCAGGACGAAGAAGGTCAGCGGACGGATGGCCTATACACTCCAGTATGCGAACGGCACGGGCAGCGACGAGAACTCGGGATTCCAGGCCGCATGGCTGGGCTACGAAGAGACCAAGTTCAACGCTCCGCTCAATTTCGACCAGAGGCACCGGCTGAACATGAGCCTGGATATTCGCAACGGTAAGAAGGAAGGACCGGACTTCGCCGGATACATTCTCCAGAATGCCGGAGTGAACTTCCTGGTCAGCGCGGGCAGCGGGTTCCCCTATACGCCGATCAGTCCATCGTCCATCGGTTTTGGCGTGCCGTCAGGTCGCGTGACAGCGCGGCGTAATTCCCAGTACGGTCCGTGGACGTTCAGGATCGATCTGAAAGCGGACAAGACGTTCGATATTACTGGACAGATCAGCATGACGGCCTACCTGCAGATTTTCAATCTGCTCAACACACGAAATGCCGTCAACGTCCATGCAGCGACCGGCGATCCGCTCGATGACGGGTATCTGACCGGTGCACAGGGTCAACTCGAACTGAGCCAGAAGGGCCCGACGTATGCCCAGTTCTACGACATGCGTATGAGGAACGGCCTGTTCTTTGACACACCTCGACAAGCCAGGCTCGGTGTGGTGCTGAACTTCTGATACCGTGAACAGTGGACTTATTCAACATGGAGTATGTGGTATGAATAAAGCAAAGTACATTGTGAGCGCATTGTTGGGCGCCATGATCGTAGTCGGCCTGCTGTGGACCGCAGGACAGTCCGGTATGGACTCCACGACCCGGGCCAGGCTACGTCTCAAGAAGCCCGACAATCTCGAGCAGATCAAGGTCGGGTTGAACAATTGGGCCTACGACCTGCGAAATGACGGCTCGTTCTTCTTCGACGTCGCCGCCGGTAACTTCGGAGGCGAATTCCCCCGCGGCAGCGGCTACTCCGGCGTATTTGCGGCCGGTATATGGATTGGCGGTTTGAAAAGGGGCGTCGACGGCGCTCCGGACACCGTCAATGTGGCCAATGTGGAATTTGAGTCGGAATTCCTGCCCGGCAAAATCATCGTGAACGGCGCCAAGGACGATGTATACCGGGGTTATATGAACAATTACGACCTCTCCCAGGACAAGGCCGCGTTCAACGATACGACCAGCCGCGCGGAACTCGTGGGCGACGACTATCTGAACTCGGAGTATCGCGTCTACCTGCTTACGGAAAACGGCTCCGACAAAGGATGGCCCGTCTACGCTCCGAGACGTTCGAACGGCGATCCGTTCCTCGTTCCGGGAGCGGCCGGCCAGACGTACTCGATCTTTAACGATCTTTCCATCGAGTTGACCGATCTGCCTCAGTATTCGCTGAGCCAGGGGTTCGGCCTCGAGATGGAATTGGAGTCTTTTGCGTTCACGACCGGTGCGTTGGCCAATGGGGTCTTCTTCAAGGCTTCGATCACCAATAAGTCGACGACGAACTACGAGGGCGCCTACATCAGTATCTGGAGCGATATGGATGTGGGTTCCGAGGCTGCCGAGGACCTTGCCAATGTGGATACGATTCGGGGTGTGGCCATGATTTACAGCGATGCCGGCGGAGGCGACGTGCACTATATTGCCACAGGCCTCGACTTCCTCCAGGGCCCGTTGGTCAACCGCGGGGAGGTAACCGACTCGTTGTTCGATCTGTTTGCGGCGTTTCCGGATTCCGCCAACCTGAAGGTCATGAAGCATGATCAGACCGCTGGCATTCTGCGGAGAGTACCGGTTCAGCCAAACCAGACTACGCTGGCGGCTACGTCCTTTACCGCCTATCCGAATAACCGTTCGGGAAACTGCGGCCAGATCACGGGCGATATCTGCCGTTATAACTACCAGGAAGGTCTGACGGCGGATGGGCTGCAGAAGCCGGGTGGAGTGTATGATCCCTTTGCTGGCCGGACCCCTGCGGACCAGCGGGTCATCCACAGCGCAGGACCTTTTGTGCTGAAGAGCGGTGTGACCCAGGAAATCTGGATGGGATTCGCGGGAGGTCAGGGCACAGAACACGGCCTGGGCGCAGGCGTTCCGTTCTTTGACGTCCAAAATCCCACGCCGACTTCCGCCGTGTTCGCGATGTATGCGGTGGACGACGCTATGCAGAAGTCTTTCAACGCGGGCCTCGCGGCGCCGGGCACTCCCGCCGTTCCCGATGTCCGGGCCTCCGGACTGGACGGAAAAGTCGCGCTGACATGGGACAATGCTTCCGAACTGTCCATAGACCGTTACGGCGACCCGGAACTGCTGAACATCCGCCAGAATGTCGGATTCAGCCAGGACTATGTGCGATACGACTTCCAGGGCTATCGGGTTTACAAGAGTCTGACGGCCCTTCAGGAGGGTTTCGAACAGGTGGCGGAGTATGACCTGATCGACGGCATTACCGAGGTCAACGACACGCTTTCCACCGGACGCATCACGTATGACATCCACATCGGTACGGACAACGGTATCCAGCACTTCTATGAGGACGAAGACGTCGTGGTCGGGCGTACGTATTACTACTCCGTGACGGCGTACGATTATCAACCGTTGTTCTACAACGCGCTCGGCCAGCCGGCGGACATCCCGAGGACGTTCGAATGTAACCGGTTCGGCTCGACCAACCTCAAAGCGGTCACACCGATGCGTCCGACGGCAGGCAACTCGGACAATGGAGCCGTGGCCATTGTCCAAGCAGCGGGATGGAATGACGCTTACACGAATTTTGCGTATCACAAAGTGATACAGACCTCGGTGGTCAATCCCAAGGCTGTGGGAGGCAAGACCTATGACATCGAGTTCTACTACATCGACTCGGTCATGAACGGCCGCGCCGTGATGCCTGCGAGTCTGGTGGGACAGCTGGCGATGCGGTTCATAGACACGGCCGATGTTCAGCGGACTCCCGTCGCGATCAGCAACTATCGCGACGACGTCCGTACGTATCTTGACAGCAACCGGAACGGTTCGCTCGATGTGCTGTCAGACGGCTCGATCGATCCGAGCAGCGGGGATCAGGTTCTTGATGATCGTTATTTCTCTCTTGCTATCAGCACGTGGGACGATAACGGGGTCATCGTGGTGGCCCCGCCGTATGCTGCTCCGATCGTGGACGGCATCGTCTACAAGCCAATCCAACCGGAGGTTGGTTTTCTTGATGTCTACGAAGTGTCCATTGCGGGGGCCGCCGCGCCCGATCCGAAGAGCGTGCTGAACGCCCGCGGTGCGAACAACAAGTGGAGCGTGCGGGTGTACCAGGACGACGGCCAGGGTTACATCCTTTCAAAGCCCGCCGCCACATCCCATTTGGCCCGCACGAGTGTGGATATCGCAGCGTCCGATCCTCGCTCCAGCGCCAACTACGGTAACATGGACTATGAACTCCGCTTCACGGCCGACGGGGACACTGCATTCACTCGAAACGCAGGATCATTTGACGCTCTCGGCAACGGAGACAGGAAGATCTGGACACCGTTCGAAATATGGCAGGTCGGCGGACTCCTGAACGGTGTTAACGACGTCTCCGATGATTCGCACCTTGTCGCGAAGATGGGTGACAGGTTTGGTTCGCGTACGTTGGGACCGTACACGTTCGATACACTTCGTACGCTGGTCAATAAGTACTACGCCAACTACCTGACATACGCGGTCAGAACGCCCATGTACAGTGAACCGCTGCCAATCAATACAGGTACACTACCGGATGGGGACCGCGTTGCTTTTGGCAAGCTGAGTATTCGCGCCGAAGTTGGGACGACACCGGCGGACACGGCGGTCTTTTATCAGAATCCTGATGTGCATATTCCACCGGTGGGAACCGTCCTCCGTCTGGTCTCGAAGAAACCCTTCTTCGACTTCGACGTCTTCCGCGCACGAACCAGGGCCAACACACCGTTCACCAAATCTCAGGCGAAACGGGACCTGAAGGACGTGAAGGTCGTGCCGAATCCGTATTATGGTCGGGCGTTCGAATATCAGCGGTCCCTCTTCGATAAGCGGCTCAAGTTCATCAACCTGCCCGACGAATGTACGATTCGGATCTTCACGGTCTCGGGCGACTTGGTACGCGTTCTCCAACACACCGGCCTGTCGAACAACGATCGCGTCAACAGCGATCCGTTGAATACGTCGGCCACCTTCGAGGATCCGGACGCGGATCTGACGTCCATCGAGGTCTGGGACCTTCGGAATCGCCGGGGCTCGTTCGTTGCAAGCGGCATGTACATTGCCGTGGTGGAGCCCAGAGGCGTGGCGAAGGGCGCCGGCAAGAAGATCGTAAAATTTGCCGTGATCCAGGAGGAAATCCAGGTGAATGGACCGGACGTTCGTTAACACTCAGGCGACGGGTGGGGCTTCGGCCCCACCCCGGCCAACTTGAACAAAATGTAGAGGAGATACGATGAAAAAGATAATCGCAGCTTTGTTGGCCCTCCTGGTCCTGGGCGCAAGCCGCGGATACGCCGGAGAGGACAAGATCGGAGAGGCAGGATTCATGTTCCTGAAGATCCCGGTCGGCGCCCGCGAGACGTCCATGGGCCTGAACGGGTTAACATCGACAACAGGAGCCGCCGCGTTGTATTGGAACCCTGCCAACGTTTCGGCGGCGGAAGGCGTCAGTGTTGCCTTTTCGTATCTGAACTATTTTGCGGGAATCAACTCCAACTACTTCGCCATCGCGGCGCCAATCGGCGAGGTCGGGACGTTTTCCGCCAGCCTCAACTACCTCAGTTACGGGGATATCGAGATCACGACCGTGGATCAGCCGCAGGGAACCGGTTCGAGCTACTCTCCCTATGACATGGCCCTGACGTTCGGCTATTCCAAGCAGATCACGGACCGCGTGAGCGGAGGTCTAGGTGTGAAGTTCCTGTATTCGAAGATCGCAGAGGTCAACGCGTCCGGCGTGGCCTTCGACTTCGGCTTCACCTACAATACTCAGTATCGTGGGCTTAAGCTGGGCTTCACGGCAGTGAATATTGGCTTGCAATCGCGATACCAGGGAGACGGCCTCACGGTGCAGGAGGTGTTGGACACGGACCTCGGCAATCAGGTCGTCTTCTGGAAGATCGGCACCGAGCCGTTCGAATTGCCTGCATCCGTCAACTTCGGGCTGAGCTTCGACATGTACCGCACCGAGCAGAACAGCGTGACCGGTGTCGTCGAGGAGAACGTTAACAATCTCCAGGCGAACCGGACGAATTTCGGCGTTGAGTACGGCTTTAAAGACATGTTCTTCCTGAGAGGCGGCTATTCCAGCAGTTTCCAGAAGAACGTCGACTTTACGGCCGGAGGCAACGGCGGAGGTTATTCCTTTGGCGCCGGTGTGCAGTACAAGATCACGGAGAAGTCCCGTGTAACGTTGGACTACGGTTACCTGGATATGGGTATTTTCGACGCGACCCATCGGTTCTCGGTCAACATCGGTTTCTAAAACTGAGCACATAACGAGTCTGAAGAGGAACCCGCCGGGCGCCCTTGGCACGGCGGGTTCTGTGTTCTTGAGTCACGCGATTCCAGGAGAGAGCAATGAAAACCATATTGACGATTTCGCTTCTGTTTGTCTTTTCCGCCGTGTGGGTCCACGCCCAGATTTTCACCGGTCCGGCATCGGGATCGGTGTCCGGCGGTGTTGTGGTGTCCACCGGAACAATGACCAACATGACGGGACAACTTCTTCCGGGTACGCCGGTCCGTCCGAGAAACCATGTACCCATCGAATTCGTCCCACGAGATATGAGCCTGCGTGAGACCGAGGGACCGGCGGAGGGCAGCAACTTTGTATTCGACCCTGCGGTTAACGGTACGGCGCTTGGAACAGAGCCGCCGCTCCTGTTGAACAGCTTTCCCGGCATACCGCAGACGAACTCAATTCCTCCGGACCCCTACTGCGCGGCCGGTCCCGACCATGTAATGGTAGTGGTCAACAGCACGTTTCGCATCTACGATAAATATGGGAACATTGAATACACGATCCTGGCTGATCCCTGGTTTAGCTCGGTGCTTCCGAGTCCTGGTGCCTTCGATCCGAAGGTTACTTACGACCACTTCGCTCAACGATGGATCATGGTCTGGCTCCAACAGGACGATGGCAGCCTGACGTCCCATTTCTTGCTGTCAGTGTCGGACGATTCGAATCCAAACGGAACGTGGTACAACTGGGCCCTTCCTGCAAACGTGAACGGCTCGACGCCCGTTTCGAACTGGGCCGACTATCAAGGCGTGGGTTATGACAGTCTGGCCATATACCTCACGAGCAATCAGTTCGCATTCGGCGGTAGTTTCCAGTATGCCAAGGTCCGGGTGATCGGGAAGGCGCAACTGTACAACAACACGGCGGGACCGGTCACGTGGATGGATCTGTGGGACATTCGGGATCCGCTGAGCACGGGCACTCGCGTATTCACTATCCGGCCGACCCGTACGTACACCCAGACGGACACCTTCTGCCTCATCAACCGGTCGCCTTTTTCCGACCCACAGTCGTATGTTAATTTGTTCAAGCTGACCGGTCCCCTGACGACACCTAATCTGACGGGAAGTCACGTTACCGTGACGGCCTATCGAACGCCGCCCCTGGCCGATCAGTTAGGCGGGAGTACTATTGGAATTGAGTCGGGAGGTTCCCACTTTCGTAATGAGCCCGTGTTCAAGAACGGATACCTGTGGGCCACCCACGCCGTGGCATCCGGCTCGAGCTTTCAATACGGCAGCGTCAACTACTTGAAAATCGATGTCCATGCGAGCACAGCCGCCGAAGACTACACGATCGGTGCCGACACGTACTGGTACTTCTATCCGGCCCTGGCTCTGGACGATGACAACAATCTCTTGTTGACCTACTCCCGGTCGGGTACCACTGAGTACATCGGTGCCTTCTACACAGGCGTTCGAGCATCCGACCCTCCGGGCACATTTACCGGCAGCCATGTGCTTAAGGAGGGGGAAGCCAATTACGTGAAGGACTTCGGGAGCGGTCGCAATCGGTGGGGAGACTACATGGGCGCATGGACCGATCCCAGGGATCCCCACAGTATCTGGATATTCACGGAGTACGCCGAGTCGCCGGCCAACACCTGGGGCGTCTATGTGGGCCGCGTGCTCGTGACCCCTTTTGGCGTCCCACGTGTGTATGCGTCCATCGACACCCTGGAGTTCCAACCGCAGGAAGCAGGAACAACAAGCGACGAAGGCCAAGTCTCGCTTCGGAATCTGGGTGAGGATACGCTCATTATCTCGAGTCTCTCCATCAACGGTACCCACTACCAGATCACCTCCAGTCACTCTTTTCCCATTAGCCTCGGCTATCTGGATAGCGTCGATGTCACGGTGACGTATTCGCCCACATTGGCTGCGCAGGACATCGAACACCTCGTGGTCCAGAGCAACGACGGTGTGCAGGGAACGGTTAACGTTCCGCTGAAGGGGAGGGGCTACGTGATTGATCCAACCGTCAGCGGCGAAATGTACGCTGCGGGGACGGCAGGAAACGGCAGTTTGTACGGGCTGAGTACCGGCCAGGCCGTGCTCATCGGCGAAACTCAGTACTCGGAAATCAAATCTCTGACTGTCCGACATTCGAACAATGAACTGTACGGGTTCGTCATTTCCGGTAGTACCAGTATCCTCGTTCGGGTGAATTCAACGCTCGGAGATGCCTATCCGAAGGCCACGCTCCCGTTCAATACGCTGAAGGCCCTCGAGTTCGACCAGAACGATTCGCTTTACGGAATACTGACAAACGGCAAGTTGATCCGCATCAATCCGGAGAACGGGGATACTGTCGGAGTGAGCAGCACGGGCGTGACCAGCGTAAACGGTCTGGCGGCCCATCCCATAACCAACGACCTGTGGATCATGAAGAGCGATGGACGTCTTTACCAGGTCTATCGCTTCGAAGCACCGGGCAGGCTTGTACTGACACCTGGCCTGTCCTCAACTCGCGATCTCGCTTTCGGAGCCAATGGAACGTTGTTTGCCCTGGTCAACACGGGAGCGGACCTGTACGTGATCGATACGACCGCGGGTGCTTCGGTTCTATGGAGCACGGGAGTCTCCGGTCTCAACGGCCTGGCTCTACGGGGAAATCTCGTCGGCATACAGGAGCCCCAGGCGGTCCTGATACCGTCGAAGTTCGCCTTGCATCAGAGCTATCCCAACCCCTTCAACCCGAGCACCACCATTCGCTACGAGGTGCCTACGGACAGCCGCGTACAGATCAAGGTTTACAACACTATCGGCCAGATGGTGGCCACTCTGGTCGACACGAGAATGAAGGCGGGTGCCCACGAAGTGCAATGGAACGGACGAAATACGTCCGGTGTCCTGGTGAGCAGCGGCGTCTATCTGTATACGATGGAAGCGGCAGGATTCCGCAAATCACGGAAGATGATCCTCTTGAAGTAGTATGGAGACGGCGTAAAGTCAAGTGTTCATAAAAAAGACTCGAGAGGAG
>JBBIJR010000101.1:0-11011 GCA_037445875.1 Bacteroidota bacterium
ATCTCTTCTCTGAGCTTGTCCAGCGTTTCATACAGGCTGGAGATCTCGGGCGTGATGTCGACGCCCTCACCGACCGACGCCTGCATTTCCTGGATCTTTTGCTCGAGATCGGCGATCGGCTTTTCAAAATCCAGTACGACGGCCACAACGCCTCCCTTCCAGGTTCATAACTTGCCGAACAACCGCTTGATGCGGAGCTTCCATACCAGCAAGAAACCCTCGCGAATGATGTTGGTCGACATTTTGGAATGACCGTGGATACGGTCGTAAAAGATGATCGGTACTTCGCACAGTTTGAAGCCGAGGGTCCACGCTCGGTATTTCATCTCGATCTGGAACGAATACCCGCTGGCGCTGACGCGGTTGAGGTCGATCGCCTTCAGCACTTCGATCCGAAAGCATTTGTAGCCGGCCGTGGCATCGCGGACGGGAAGTCCGGTAACCGTGCGGGCGTAGACATTACCGAAGTAACTGATCAACAGCCGGCTCAGGGGCCAGTTGATGACATTGACGCCCCGGACATAGCGCGACCCGATGACCAGGTCGTGATCCCGGATGGCCGCGAGAAAATCGGGCAGATAGGACGGGTCGTGCGAAAGATCCGCGTCCATTTCAAACACGTAGTCGTATCCGCGATCGATCGCCCACGTGAAGCCCGCAACGTACGCCTTGCCCAACCCCTGCTTCTCCCCGCGTTCGAGCAGAAACACGCGCGGCTCAGCGCGCTGCAGTTCGCGCACAGCCTCGGCCGTACCGTCCGGCGAACGGTCGTCCACCACGAGGACGTGCACGTCGGAAACATATCCGTCCAGTTTCTGCTCGAAGATCTTGCCGATAACGACCGCGACGTTGTCTTTTTCGTTGTAGGTTGGAATGACAATCAGCGCGCGGCTCGCGGTCCTTCCGTATCCGACGCTAGACAAAACGGCATCCGTTCTGTTTGAAATAACGGACCCGGTCCCGGAGGCGGTTGTCGCTCAGCGCCAGTATCTGGGCCGCCAGCACGGCTGCGTTCCGTGCGCCGGGCGCACCGATGGCCATGGTCGCCACCGGCACGCCCTCGGGCATCTGCGACATCGAGTATAGAGCGTCCACACCGCTGAGGTGCGAGGTGGCGAGCGGCACGCCGATCACCGGGAGACTCGTGCGCGCCGCGATGAAACCTGCGAGATGACCGGCCATGCCGGCGGCGGCGATGAACACCCGGATGCCGCGCTCCGGACTCTTATCGAGGAATTCGACCAGCGACTCGGGATCGCGGAGGGCGGAGAAGACATGCACCTCATAGCGAAGGCCGAAGTGATCGAGGAACTGTTTGCATCCTTCGATGTGGGCCAGGTCTTCCTGGCTGTCCGCGATAATGGCGATCTCCGTGAGATTCATGGTGCCTTCCTACGTGTGGATCTTGGGAACGATTTCCGACAGCAGCAGAATCTGCAGCTCTTTTTCGTGGGCGAGACTTCGGAACTTCCCGTGCAATTCCGGATCCTCGCTCTGGGCCGCGAGGCGCACGTAGTCGTTGTACTGGTCGTGGGCCTCGTGGAGGTCCTTCGAATACGTCAGGCCGAACCCGTTCTCGGAACCGGAAGGCACGATCGCCGGCGCCTGACTTCCCAAATGATGCAGCAGTCCC
The DNA here is from genome assembly GCA_037445875.1 of Bacteroidota bacterium. GTDB lineage: Bacteria > CLD3 > CLD3 > SB21 > SB21 > JBBIJR01. The sequence continues at coordinate 1,634 of JBBIJR010000101.1, forward strand.
CGCAATTGGTCCAAGACGCGGCCCTGGATGTCGATCAATTCAGCCGCCTTCTTTCTCAAATGTTCGTATGCGATGACGTTCTTGTTGCGCTGAAACCGTTCGAATTGGGCGGCTTCCTGCGCGTAAAGCCGCGAAACGATCTGCGACAGCTCAGCATCGACGTGAGCGCCTTCCTCCGGGTGAATTCTATTCCACCAGTTCAGCAACCTGGCCAGCGTCTTACCTGCCCCGGTTTGATCAACCTGTTCCATGCCTACCTCGTCTCGAGAGTATCGTCGTTTTTTCCTGTCATGGGCTCGAATTTAGCGCAAATCGAAACACGGTGCAAGGTTTAATGCACGGGTTCAATGGAGTTCCCGTTGCGCAAGGTTTCCTGCATGGAAGTTGACTTCTGTATTCTGTGATAGTACATTCTCCCCTAAAGACCCTGCGTACCTAATCACAAGGAGGACTCGAACATGAAAAAGGGTAAGGCCAAGGCGAAGAAGAGCGCCAGGAAGGCGAAAAGGGCCAAGAAGGTCAAGAAAGCCCCGAAGAAGGCCGCAGCCGTAAAGCCGCCGGTACATGCGATCAACTGGTTTGAGCTGCCCGCCGCGGACTTCAGCAGGGCATGCAGGTTCTACTCACAAGTTCTTAATGTAAAGGACTTAGAAGTGATGGAGATGGGCGGGATGCGTATGGGTATGCTGCCCGCACCCAATGGGGGTGTGGGTGGTGCCGTGGTTCACGGTCCGGGCTATGTGCCGACCGAGAACGGTACCCTAGTATACCTGAACGGCGGCAAAGACCTCAACGGCCTCCTGAACCGGGTCGAAGGGGCCGGCGGCCGAGTGTTGATGCAAAAGACGTTGATCACGCCGGACATCGGGTACTTTGCGTTGTTCGTGGATTCGGAAGGAAACAAAGTCGCCTTACACTCAAGGAAGTAGTTCGCATCCTGTCCGGTCACGCGCGGTTTCAAAGGCCTGTCCCTGAGGACGGCCTTTTCTTTCAGCTCATCGCGAGCATTTTCTGAATGGGATCAAGGGCCTTCCGGCGGATCTCCTCGTCCAGCGTAATCTCCGGCGCCCGATTGACCATGCAGAGGTACAGCTTCTCGAGCGTGTTGAGCTTCATGTGCGGGCACTCGTTGCAGGCGCAATTGTTGTTTGGCGGGGCGGGTATGAACGTCTTATCCGGACAGGCTCTTTCCATCTGGTGGATGATGCCCGGTTCGGTGGCCACAATGTACTCTCCATGGGGGTCGGATTGCACGTAGCGCAGGAGAGCGCTGGTGGATCCGATGAAATCGGCCATACTCAGGACGGCCTCTTCGCACTCGGGGTGGGCGATGAGCTTCGCGCCGGGGTGAGCGACGCGGGTTTGGACAATTTTCTTCTCAGAAAAGATCTCGTGCACCATGCACGAACCCTGCCACAACGTCATCGTGCGGCCCGTTTTTTTCATGAGATACGCCCCGAGGTTCTTGTCCGGGGAGAACAAGATCGGCGTTTGTTCAGGGATCTGAGCAATCAGTTTTTCGGCGTTACTTGAGGTGCATATCAGGTCGCTGAGAGCCTTGACCTCCGCGGTACAATTAATGTACGTGATCGCGAAATGGTCGGGGCGCGCTTCGCGGAAGGCCTTGAAGCGATCAGAGGGACAACTGTCTGCCAGCGAACAGCCCGCCTTGAGATCAGGCAGCAGGACGACCTTGCCCGGGTTGAGGATTTTTGCGGTCTCGGCCATGAAATGCACGCCGGCAAATACGATGACATCGGCGGACGTACTTGCGGCCCGTCGGGCAAGCTCAAGGCTGTCTCCTACGAAGTCGGCGATGTCCTGGATCTCGGACTCCTGGTAGTAGTGCGCCAGCAGGACAGCGTTCATCTCCTTCTTTAGCCGCGCGATTTCTTCGTACAGGTCCAGCCTCGGGTCAATGTCCGATTCGGTCAGAAATCCGACAGGAGGGGTAGTTGCTATCGTCGTCATCGATCTTCCTTTTCGATCTTTACCGTGAATTCACCGAGGCAGCCGGGGGCCGGAGCTGAGCGCGGTCGTGGTATTTCTGTACCAACTGAAATACCGCGATTCCGTACGCCACGGCGGCGTTGAGCGATTGTTTCATGCCGTACATCGGTATCTCCAGCGCCAGGTCGGCCGCGGCCACGACCTCCTGTGTCACGCCGTCCACTTCGTTCCCCACGACCAGTGCGATCGGGAAATCGATTTCCACCGTCATCAAATTGCGGCTCCGGTCCGTGTGTTCCAGCACGGCGACGGGGATTCCCTGTTCCTTCAGCCACTTGACGGCGTCCAGGGCATTGGGGATGTGACGCCAGTGAACTGTTTCCGTGGCGCCGAGGGCTGTTTTATCGATCTCCTTGCGCGGCGGCCGGGCCGTATACCCGCACAAGATTAGTTCCTGTATCCTCGCCGCATCCGACGTCCGGAACGCCGCCCCGACGTTGTACATGCTGCGGATATTCTCCAGCACTACGTATATGGGAAATCGTTCCTCTGCCTTCAGCTCGTTCGGCGTCAGGCGTCCCGCTTTGATTTCGTCGAAGGTGAGTTTACGCATGGCCGTCTTACTCTGTGCCGCCCCACGATCGGAACAACCGATGGTCTTCGATACCGAAGGCGTACAGCACGCGTCCCACGACGAAATCGGCCAGGTCCTCGATCGTTTTCGGTTGGTGGTAAAACGCCGGCATGGCGGGAATAATCCGTGCTCCGGCCCGGGCGAGCGACAGCATGTTCTCGATCTGGATGGCGTTCATCGGCGTCTCTCTCGGGACGACCACAAGCGGGAAGCCTTCCTTTAGAGTGACATCGGCGGCGCGTTCGATCAGGTTGGTCGAAGCTCCGTGGGCCAGCGCGGAGAGCGTTTTCATCGAACACGGGATGACGGCCATACCGAGGCGCCGCTGGGAACCGCTTGCCAGCGGGGAGGCGATGGAGGAGACGTCATGCATGCGAAGCATTCCCTCTCGTGTCTCCGGATACATGGTCCGTATGTAATCGAGCGGCGCGGTCCGGTCGAGGTCTACGCCGCGCTCGACCTGAAACGTGATCTTGCCCGCGTCGGAGATCATCAAATCGATTTCGAATTCGTGCGTGAGGAGGAATCGGAGCAGGCGCTCGGCATAGATGGCGCCGCTCGCGCCCGTGACCGCCACCGTGATGCGTTTGTTCATGCGGTCAATATATTCCAAAGCATGCTAATGCGCAACCGCAGTTCGTATCTCCGAGCAGTAGTTGGCGGCACGTGGTGCTTCACCAAAGGGTGGACCGGCGAGCGTCCCGTGCTGTCCTTCACCAGGGGGGTTGTGTCATCCCTCGGCTTCCTAGGAACAAGTGTTGAACGTAGTGAGACATCTTTGGGTGGGGAACCAATCCTCAATTTTCAATTCCCGGCGCTTCTCACTACTTCAAAAGAACGAGTTTCCGCGTCTTGACCTGCCTGCCTACTTCCAACCGGTACAGATACACGCCCGAGGCGACCGTCCTGCCGGAGTTGTCCCGTCCGTCCCAGACGACTTTATGTTGCCCAGCCTTTTGCCGTGCGTTCATCAGTGTCCGCACTTCCTGGCCAAGGAGGTTGCAGATTGTAATCCTGGCTTTGGCATTCATTGATAATTGATAAGTGATCATTGTCGAACTGTTAAAGGGATTGGGGTAATTCTGGTGCAACTCATATCCGGCGTCATTGCCGTTCTTGTTTGCCGGCATGCCAGTCACGACCGGGTGAGTAGAACGAAACACGCCTGCTCCTGCCGTTCCGACATAGACGTATCCGTCATCATCGACAGCGAGGCTTATGAAGTATCGGTTGAACAACCCATCTGTGCGCAGCATCTGCCACGATAAGCCCTCGTCCGTTGACATGTAGATCCCCCGTCCTCCGCTGGCGGCAAATATGCGTCCATCGGGTCCTTCGTCCAGACATCCGATGTCGCCGACCAATCCATTGGATACGCTGTCCCAGGTCTCCCCCGAGTTCGTAGATCGAAAGACCACACCCAGGGAGGATCCCTTGAGAAGGACGTCCCGTGAAGTGACGATAAACTGGTTGGGTCCGCGGTCATACAGGCCCTGATTTCTCACTTGCCACGTACTGCCGTGATCTGTCGAACGAAAAACACCAGCAACCTCGCAATTCAAGAAAATATGATTTTGTGTGTTGGACTCAACATCCGTCGCATACCTGACGTTTAGGCCATCACCGGTCCAGTCCCACGTTTCTCCAAGATCTGTTGAGACGTACACTCCGATGTAATCACCCGATCCTGTCAGGTACCCATCGGCAGTTAGTCCAATTGCCCAGCAATAGGGCGATTGAACGCCATTATTGATCGCCGTCCAACGCTCGCCTTCGTCTGTCGAACGGAAAAAACCGCCTCCGGAAGACGCCAAGAATATGGCTCCAACAGCACCGGTCGCGAAATCCCCAACCGATCCCCTTTGTAAAACCAGCGTACGCTGGTATCCAGGATTCACCTCGATCGGTAGACCGGTAAATACCCGCCCCTGTGCCGGCGAAAACCACGCCGTCAGTGCAAAGTAGCGAAACTACATGGGACATGTCCAGTCCTGAACTTGTGTGAATCCACGATTCACGGCTATTCTCGGTACAGTAGACGCCTCCATCGTCGGATCCAGCGAACACATGACCGTCGCGGCTGACGGAAAAACAGGTAGCCATTCCGGACATGTAGCCACTGTCACTCTGCATCCATGAATCCCCATTGTCTGTTGACTTGAATATGCCAGGCACTCCATCCTTACCCAGGTAGAGACTTCCAGAGGAATCCATCTCGATAGCATCAATCAGGGACCACGGTATGATGCCGCTAATGTTTTCCCAGGACACTCCTTTGTCAGTCGAGCGGTAAACACCACTATAATAGGTTCCGGCGAAAACGTCACCCTGCCGGTTTGAGGCAAGAGCTGTGATCGTAGCATGGAAGCCCGGCCCAATCGGTTGCCATGAATTGCCGTTGTCTGTCGAACGAATTACACCATCGTCCGTGGCAGCGAAAATGAGGTTGTCAGGGGTGACGGCAAACTCCTCAACGTAATAGTAGAATCCAGAATGCATCCAAGTGTTCCCATTATCCGTAGAACGTGCGATTCCATCGGCGCCGCATACAAACATGTATCCGTTGTGATCCTCAGCCATTCCGAACACGCTGTACACCGGCGTAAAGCCAAGGTTCTCCCAGGTTGCCCCGGCGTCCGACGAACGATAGACATACCATTGATCTCCCGCGAACAGATAACCCGCGTGTGAGGCAACAACCGCGCGATACACTTCTTTCTGAGGTGAGATGTCTTTCCAGGCGTCCGTATGGTCCCGAAGCACGTACAGACCATACTCCGTAGCGGCATACACCGCATTATTCGTATCCGCGGAAAGATCGTTGACCGAGGCCCCCGGAATCCCCCTCATCTGTTGCCAGAAAGGGGGATCCTGGGCGTTTGCGGAATGCAAAATGATCAATAGATTTCCCGCCAACAAGAACTCAAGAAGTGTCAGTGAACCGGCTGTCGTAGAAACCTCACTTCAGGAAAACGACCTTCTGCATGGATATCGTTCCGTGAGCCTCCAGGCGCACAAGGTAGACCCCGGCGCCGACGACACGGCCATGGTCATCCCTGCCGTCCCACGTACACGAATGGTGGCCTGACGAACGCGTTTCGCTGATCAACGTGCGAACCAGTCCACCGGTAACGCTGTAGATCCGCAACGAAACAAAACCGTACTCCTTCAGGTCAAATGGAAGAGTCACTGTCGGATTGAACGGATTCGGATACCCGCGATGGAGACCCGGATTCAACACCTCCGACCCTTTCTCATCGCCTCCAGACTTCTCCAGGCAGTTATAGTTGATTGAGAGCGTTTCAGTCGGATCCGAGATCTTGTTTGAACCGGCTGTGCAGTTCCTCACCTTTAAGTAGTAATTCGCGGTGAACCATCCATAGCCCGCGCAGCTGATATCGTTGTCAACATGGGTGAACACGTAATCATTCGTGGGGTATCCGGTATTGGATATCTGCGCAACGACGTTGTTATTCCGGTAGACATCATAAGCAACCGAAAAGCTCTCTCCATTGCTCCGCCAAGTCAACTTCGGATGGCCGCTCTGAACGCCTAAAGCTTTCTACAAGCCTCCGGCGGGCCGTCTTTTCACGTGGTGGGTGGGCGCCAGCGCTTCTCACTACTTCAAAAGAACAAGCTTCCTCGTCCTGACCTGCCCGCCTTCCTCCAGCCGATACACGTACACACCCGACGCGAGCGCTCGACCAAAATTGTCCAGTCCGTCCCACGTGGCTTCATGGACGCCTGCATTCTGATGGCCGTTCACCAGCGTGCGCACTTCCTGACCAAGGAGGTTGTAGATACGCAATTCGGCTTTCGCATTCATGGATAATTGATAACTGATCATTGTAGAACTGTTGAAGGGGTTGGGGTAATTCTGAGTCAGTACGACGTCTCCGGGCCGGGGAACGCTACCTTCCCGTATTCCGACGATCAGCAGATTGTCGAACGCGGATCGGACCGATGCTGCCATGTCCTTCAAGACGACGACGGCGTTGTCATGAGAACTCCCCCTGGCGCCGATGATGGCGTACCACACGTCCTGCGTGTCCCCGGCAGCCATGGAAAACGGGCCCGAACTCAGCAGGATGCGCTGGTCGCGCGGTGTGGTACCCACTGAAGTCATGTCGAACTGGCCTCCCGGTTTGGGCAGTCCGTACCGATCCAATCCCTGCATCAGGTAGTCCGATTCGACTTCCGTCGGAGACGGCAACTTCAGTTCCGCGATTGCGGCCGTCGCCAACTTAACACGTTTGTTCGAACGTGATCGCCAGAAAAAGCCGCTCGGTCCGATCTCGAGGGTCTGGCCCTGAGCGCCATCTCCTCCACCAGGGGACCTTGAAGTATCTGGAAGCCGGTCGCAAAAAACTTGAAGTCCGTGCCGGCCGGATTGCTGTACGGCAGTGAAAGGAGGCTGTCGCTGCCTGAAAGATCTTCAGCGGCCTCGCTTCCTACGTCGGCGTCCGCCCAGATCCCAATGAATGTGGTGTCGTACATCAGATTGGATTTGTTGATCATTCTCAGCCGGATGATCAGGGAATTGTTCAGGACGCCGTCATCGAATTGGAACGTCATACGCTGGACTTCGAGCCCCACAGGCCTTGAAGGCCAGATACCGCCGGGAGGATCGTAATACCGCGAAGTGTCGCCGTCGTTGAACACGGTCCAACTGTCGAGATTGGACAATAGCAGCGGCTGACCGCCGGCATCATGCGGTGCCTCGGGCGGCCATACCGAGGAGTCTTGCGGGAGGATGAAGACCGGTCCCGGACCTTCGACTACCAGACTGTCCGGATCGACAAGGTAGTTCAGAATTCTCCCACCCTTCCATTCGGTCTCAAACCGGACGCGCTCGACGAGCAACTGGTCGTCCGGGCGGCGGGCGCTCACATAGAAGCCGGAGGCAAAACACAAAGAGTATCCGGGGTCGTCGGTGAACCACATCCCGAAATTGCCGGTCTCGAAATCGAAGGCGATCCTCCCGTCATTGCCCGCAAAACAACTGATGTTATTGCCGGTCAGAAAAACCAGACTGTCCACCTGAGCGGTCAGCTTGGCCGCCGACACAAGCCCAAGGAAAATGGCAGAAAGAGTAGAGATGCGTAACATGGTTTTTCCCCTTTCTTCGAACTACGCGAATGAACCGACATCGCTCAGACGCGATGTCGAACGATTGAGTACGCCTCCTATGTTCCATTTTGCTGCGGTTTCGATTTTTGACGCAATTCGAGGGGTAGAAAATGAAAAGTCCCCGGTTTCCAGGCGCTTTAGCATGGATAGATCCCTCATTCCAAGGTACGCCGGGGACTGTCGGTTCACAAGTAAAATAATTGTACGCAAATAGCGATAGGTGCTTAACTAACGCTCGCCTCGATAGGCTCGTTCCCCCGTTACTCCATGAACGTCCCGTGCTGTCCTTCACCAGGGCGGGGTTGTGCCATCCCTCGGCTTGCTCGGGACAAGTGTCGAACGTATTGAGACATCCGGGGGACCCATATGGCGCTGAAGCCTCCGCATGTCTCGCACTTCTTCGGAACGCTCGACGCGTATCTCCAGCAAGCCGAGGGGCGATACCACCCATCGCTATGATGGGATGTGCTGGCGGATGACTGGACGGTCCAAATGAAAAAAGAAACCCCCGCGATTTCACTCGCCGGGGTTACTGAATGAGGAGAGGTAAGGGGGAATTATTTCAACAGCATGAGCTTCCGCGTTTTCACGAAGCTGCCCGACTCGAGCCGATACAGGTACACACCCGACGCGACTGCTTTACCGAAATTGTCCCGTCCATCCCATGCGACCTCATGACGCCCCGCCGTTTGGAACCCGTGCACGAGCATCCTCACCTCACGACCCAACAAGTTAAAGACTCTGAGTGACGTTTCATTGTTCATTGATAACTGATAACTGATCTTAGTAGAGGGGTTGAACGGGTTTGGATGGTTCGGATACAGCTCGAACCGGTTCGGCACTTCGCCGTCGTGAACGTCGGTGACCACCGTGATGCTCAGGCGGTACTGACGTGGGTTTGTCGAAGTAGTGTCGGCATGGTACACGACAAGCGTGTCGTTCAAGCTGCCGACGGTCTGGGGCGTCCAGGACACCTTGATCGTGTCAACACCCAAAGGTCCGATCGTGATCGGAAGGGGCGTCGTCACCGCAAGGCCGTCACTGTGGTTCTTAATCACCGTACTGTCCAGAACCAGCGCGCGGGTCCCTACATTGTAAACCGGCAAACTCGCGGTCCTCGTCTCGCCCTGGGACGCGCTGCCGAAGGAAAGAGAAGTGGCCGAAGTGTAGTAACCCGCTACCGAGAATGAAGGCAAATCGGTTCGTTCCGGACCTCCGTAGGCTCCCATGTCGTTGCGCAGCGTTCCCAGCGAAGGCCACTCGGCCATCCCGGGCACTCCCGGATTCTCAGGGTCGTTGTAACTGGTCGTGGTATCACCGGCATCTACGCACACGGAACTGAGCTGCAGATAAGCGTTCGAGTCGGCCCACAAGGCGTCCGCATCGATGTTACCGGTTCCTCCGTAACCACCCTCGATGTTCGAGTAGGAAACCGCCATCGTGCCTTTGATCTGCGGGCCGGGCGATCCAAAGTTCCTCCTCACGATACTGTTTCGCATAGTGACTGTCGATGCGGTGTAAAGTTGAATGCCGCCTCCTCCACCGGCCGAAACATTGCCCACGATTGTGTTATTTTCGAAGATTCTCGGATAAGCGCCGTTGTTATTGATCCAGACGCCGCCGCCGCCGTAATGTTCTCCGCCGGTGTTGTGGGCAATCACGTT
>JBBIJR010000102.1:0-9938 GCA_037445875.1 Bacteroidota bacterium
CAGAGCGTTGAAGTTGGAAGAATGGAACGTTGCGGCCATCTACGGCGGTTTGGATCTGGACGACATTCCCCGGGGCGGCCGGATAGGAGTACCCGGAGTGAACACGGACAGCCTGATTGGCGGACTTAAGAGAGAGGCGCTATTATTACAAGTACACTGCGAGATCATCCAGGTGCAACCGCCGGACCTGCTCCGATACCGAATGGCTGGAGGTCCGTTGGACGGCATGGAGACCGAGGTTACGCTGATCCAGATCGGCGACGGCCGTACGGACGTTCATCTCCGCGAACATTACACGTTTGCCGGATTTTTCGGAAGCGCGAAGGCCGTGATGACCCGCTGGGCAACCCGAAAACTGCACAAGTCCAGTCTCGAGAATCTGAAGAAACTGTGTGAATTGTCCTCCGCAAGTACACCAACCAAGGAATAAACCATGGCCGATGAGAAAAAAATCCAAGAAATCCAGATCAACTTTCCACCCGACAAACAGGCGGGCGCCTATGCCAACAACATGGTCGTTGCGCATTCCAAGGAGGAGTTCATCCTGGACTTCATGTTGGTGACGCCGCCCAACGGCAGTGTGACCGCCCGAGTGATCATGAGTCCCGGCCATATGAAGCGCGTGATTGCAGCGCTGGCGCAGAACATGAGACACTACGAAGAACAGTTCGGCCGCATCGAAGAAGCCAGCGAGCCAAAGAATCCTTTTGGTTTTCAGGCATGACAGGATTACCGTGACTCGCCCTTCGATCATCGACATTCACATCCATATCCAACCGTGGTGGCAGCTCAAGCCCGCCATACGGGAGCGGATGGCCCAGGGCAAGGAAGACTTCGACTTCCTGATGGGATTGATGAACGATCCGGGCCGGATGCTGGAGATCATGGACCGCTCCGGTATTGAAAAGGTCGGATTGATCAACTACGTTAGCCCCGACCTCATGGGCTTCGACGAGACGGCGAATGATTTCTCGGCCAATTACCAGAAACATGCGCCTGACCGTTTCATCGCCTTTGGATCGGTGCATCCACGTTTTGTCAAGGACGCCGATGCGGAGATGCACCGGCTCGTACACGAACTGGGTATTCGAGCCATCAAGATCCACCCTCCGCACCAGTTGTTCTATCCCAACGACTACCTGAGCGGCTTGAAGAGCCTTGAGATCGTTTATCGTCGCTGCGAGGAATGGGGCATCCCGGTCATGTTCCACACCGGCACCTCGTTTTTTTCCGGCGCGCGGATCAAGTACGGAGATCCTGTGCACGTGGACGATGTGGCGGTGGACTTCCCGGACTTGCGCATTATTCTGGCGCACGGAGGACGACCCCTTTGGATGAGTACGGCATTCTATCTCGTTCGCCGCCACAAGAACGTTCTGATGGACATCTCCTCCATTCCACCGAGAAGGCTGCTTTCGGATTACTTTCCGCGTCTCGAAGAGATTGCCGACAAGGTGCTGTTTGGCACGGACTGGCCCGGACCGCTGGTAGACGACATTCGAAAGAACGCGGATGAATTCTTGTCGCTACCGCTAAAGGACTCTTCCAGGCAAAAGATTATCCGGGGAAACGCGCTTCGGTTATTTCCGTGATCATTGATGTTCCGGCCGCAGGAGATCTGTAAGCACCTTGACGGGATTGAACGTGCTCAGGGGAACTTCAACGAAGACCGTATTCCACCCCGCCATCGATCCGTTCCATAGGCCCGGCAATTCCAGGGCTTTAATCTGCTTCCCGTCGTTGGATTTGACCGTAGTCATTCCCGCTTCCTCGTCCACGTAACGCATCAAGTCAAAGGGACGTCCGTCCACGTCCCTAAGCGCGCACACGAGGTCGACCGGATTAAAATGCGTGGATGCCTCCAGGGCCTCCTGCTGTGCCGGGTCATTCAGGTTGATCTGCGACTTCTCCACGATCTGCAGGGACAATTCCCCGTTCCTCGACCGAATCCAGAAGGGTCCTCCTCCCGGTTCCCCCTGGTTCTTGACCATCCCGCAAACACGGAGAGGCCGATTCAGTCGCTCGATCAACCACCGCTCGCCTTCCGGAGATTGTTCCAGCCCCGCCGGCGCCTTAAGGTTAAGTTGTTCGCCTGCCCATCGAAACAGGTCCCGCCGTTGATCCGAGGTGGGGTGTTGACGAAGCGCGCGCAGTGCATCATGCGTCTGGGCTTCGAGCGTGATGAGCAGCCCCGCAAGGGCCTTCTTGTAACGAACGGTCGTTTCCCTCAGACGGTCGGGGACGACGTTGTCGATATTCTTGATGAATACCACATCGGCCTGCAGAGCGTTGAGGTTTTCAAGCAGCGCTCCGTGCCCGGCCGGACGAAGAACCAACCGTCCCCTCCGATCGCGAATAGGCGTATTCCGCTCGTCAACGGCGGGCGTCTGAGTCGAATCGAGCTGGTTCGAGAAGGTTACGTCGAGGTGCCTGGAGTTCGTCTCATACAACGACCGGACCAACTGGAAACGATCGTGGAACGCTTCCGAATGTTCGCTGGAAATGGTGAAATGCGCTCGTGCCACTCCCCGGCCGTCACAGCTGTACTGCAACGCCTCAACCAGATGTTCCTCGAAAGCGGTGCGGGCGCCGGCGGGGTAGCGGTGAAAGGGCAGGAGCGCTTTGGGCACCGTGGCATAGCCGAGACCCCGGCCGAACAATAGGAAATCGAGAATGGTTTCAAATGTGCCCGACCGGCGAAGTCCATCGAGGTCGAAACCGCGCTCCCTCAGCGTCAGCCGAAGAGCATCGTAAAACGCGAACCGCTCCAACTGGCGAAGGCAGTCCTGTGCCGTGGGATTCAAGGTGCGTTCATCGCGAGCCGCGAGCAGTTCCCGGAACATCCGCGTGGCCGCACCGGAGGCGGGGACAAACTTGGTAACAGGACGTCCCGATGAGGCATGTTCATAAGCGGCCAGGTACCGTCGGACCTCCTCGTCGGACAGTTGCAGGATACCGTCACCCGGAGTGCAAGGGCGATCCACCTCGGTCGGCGGAAAGCCCATGGCGAATCGCTCAAGATCCCGGTAGAATTTTTCAGGGGAAATGCCGAGGGTGTCCAGCTGCTCCAGATCATCCGGTTCCAGCCTGAAATCGCTTCTTACGAACATTCCAAATACCTTGCAATTGTTCGGCAATTTTTGGACATTTGCCCGCGAGGAGTTCGAGCCCGTTGACACCGAATAATAGCGCGTACAGTCCAGAAAATCAAACAACGGAACGGTTTACCTGCCGAGCCAAACATGAATCCATGTCGTTCATAGCCGATTCAGCGAGGTAACGATGCTTGTCCGTGTTTTCCCGCTCCTGTGGCTTCTATCCCTGCTCACGGTTCCACCGGTGACGGCCCAGGATAAGTCCCGCCCCGTAATCGGCATTCTGGATTTCAAAAACTCATCCTCCAAGTTCTACCTCGACGATTTCGCCCGGTCTTTTCCGACCTTGCTCAAGACCGAACTGGCGCAGAAGTCCGGCCTGATCGTTGTCGAGCGCCAGAGGATCGAGGCCGTTATCAAGGAACAGGATTTTCTGTTGAGCGATCTGGTGGACAACAAGGACCAGCAGGCCAGGATCGGTAGTCTCCTTGGGGCCGACTTCATGGTCAGCGGGGATGTTTCGGAAAGCGGGAGTCTCGTGCGCGTGGATGTGGCTGTGATGCAGGTGTCCAGCGGGAGGGTCATAGCGGAAAAAGCGCTCCTTCCGTCAGCCGGTGAAAACACCGAGGCGGCCAAGCTTCTTGCAGCGAACATTCATCACGAGTTGACGGGTCAGGGCTCGCGCGTGGAGCGGCTGAAATTGAAAGGGGCGCCCAGCGGGACATTTCTGGTATCGTCGCTCGCGCTCGGACTGGGAACGGCCGTATCGTTTGGCCAGGCGAAAAAGACGCTAGATGCATACCGGGACACGAAAGACCTGGACCGCATCGATAAGAATTACAATAAAACCAACGATTGGCGAAAGGCCTCTTTTTTCATGTTGGGCGTCACTGCGGTTTCTGTTTCCGCCTATATAGTCTCCGTTCTGAAGAACAAGTCCTCCAACCTTGAAGTACTGGCGTTTGAAGGGGAAGGGGATAACACGCGTTGGGGTGTGCAGCCGTTCCTGATCGTCGATGGCCGTGCAATCCGGCCCGTCGTACAGTGGACGTTGGAGTTCTAATGACTGCTGCGTGGAAAAGGTCGTGTTTGTTCCTATCGGTACTCGCGGGCGTGTCTTGTACGGACCTGGCGCACGACAACGCGTACGACCCGAAAAATCCGAAGGCGGAAGCCGCCCAGATTGCCGTGGCCGAGAACTTTGTCGTTCGGTACACGAATCTGAATGCGGTACCGTCGTTTGTGTGGTACTCGCAGGATGCGCTGTATGAACTCAAAGGCACCTACGAAGGCAGGCTGCTGATACTTGAATACCATATGGAACCGGCCGGTCCGACGGTCGAGGACACGCTGGCGAGCACGGAGAACAACCTGCGGTACGAGAATGAGTATCGCGGATCGACGCCGCGCGGGTTCCCGCACGTCTTTTTCAGCGGCCGCCAGACGAGTATTCAGGGCGCCTCGTCCCGCACGGTCGCCCGGGACCGGTATAAGACCATCCTGGACACAATGACCGTGAAGAGAATACAGCTTTACGCACAGATCGAAACGGTCCGCAGCGCACAGGACCTGCAGATCGAAACGCGCGTGGTACGGTACGGCGAGTCGGCCATCGGCAGTCTTTTGGCCGAGTTGTTCATCGTCGAGGATCTCGGGGATTCGCTGCATTATACGGTACGTGCGCACTTGCAGCCGGAAACCATCACGTCGATCGAGGGCGGGGAAATCTACGAACTGCCGCTCAAGACCTACACGATCCCGGCGAACTGGAATGCGGATCGAGTGAGTGCGGTCGTGCTCATCAAGGATGCAGTGTCCAGGAAAATCCTGCAGGCAGCAGTTTCAGAATAGGTGAGGCCATGAAGTCTGCAATGGTAACAAGTTTGATGTTCCTGGTCTGGATCGGGTGTAAGGGGCTCGGCCAGGACGATGATGCTCAGCGTCCGATCATCGATCGCCTGACGGCATCGCCGGCCAGCGTAAAAGTGGGCGATACCACCGTTGTCACGGCGGAGGCTCGCGATCCTCAGGGCGAAGACCTGGTATATGCGTGGACCAAGGAAGATGGAACGTTCATCGGAGATCTGACCGGACCGATCGTTCAATGGAAAGCCCCGGTCACGGCGGGAAGCTACGACGTTACGCTTCGCGTCACGAATGAATCCGGCAAGAGCACGTCCAAGACACTGGCCGTTACCGTCACGCAGGCGGCGGAACCCGTCATCGTCATCGAATCGCCGACGGACGGAGAATACATCCCGTCGAGCGTGGGCACGGTGTCCATCGAGGCCTCGACTCCGCAGCAGTCCGATGTGGACAGCATGCGCTGTTACATCGATGGTCAATTGAGGTCCTCGGCCAATGCGCCCAATCTCACGTATACGTGGAACGTATCCCAGGAAAACGGTCTCAAGAACATCACGATTTATGCGTCCCGCCTCTATCTGACTCAACGGGTAAGCAGCCAACGTACGATAACCGTGTCTATCGAAGGTACGATTCCCAAGCGTCCCTAGTCTCGGCCACACCTCCGTATTTCTTCTTCGAAAAACGAGATCACGATTCGTGCATCGTTAACAGGATGCAGCGTGAAATCGGGTGACAGTCGTCTGTTGACGTTGGTCACGAGCCGCGTCGCAGCCTTCTGAACCCTTTCCGGTATCGTGGCGGTAGAAGCGAGCGTCCGGAGCATGTCGACAGCCGATCGGCCGGCGATCGCGGTTCCGGGCCGCAAGCGGTTGAACTCTGCGATCACGCGGCCCACCGCCCTCCGTGCACAGGCCCTGGCACGGCCGTCGTTGCCTTCCCGAAGCGCTCGCGAGGCATGCTTCAACTCCCGCTCAGCCTCTTGTTTCCACGACGGGACAGGAACGTCCATCTCATTCTATCCTATTTCATCCTCGCAAACAACCACGGGCCGCGCGCTTCCTGGTGTTCTATCTCAAAATGCGCGCTCAACAATGCCTGCCATTCTGCCGTTCCCATGACACGCAAACCGGAAGCGCGGCGGAGCACGTTTTGCAGGATCCCGGCCGGCCCTATTCTGCGCTGCACAACCGCAGCGTGGAATCTTCCTTTCGGGCCGAGAATCCGCCGAACCTCGGACAGGACACCGCGTATTTCGGAGTACTCGTTGAGACCGGCGACGCAGGTCACACGGTCGGCTGTGCCGTCGACGAGGGGGACGGACCGAGCATCTGCCAGCACCCACAAGACACGATCCTGAAGTTGCATCCTCTGCGCTCTCGTGACGGCGGCAGCGAGCCTCGTGGGCGACGAGTCGATCGCGACCACGAAACCAGCCGATGGTTGTTCTTTCAGTTGTTGTGCCAGATCGAGTGCATCGTTGCGGTCCGCCGTACCAAAGTGCACAACCGTTAGTCCTCCGGGAACGCCCGTACTGAGTTCATCGAAGAGAAACGGTGTCCTCTCAACGGACCAAGGTCCTCCCGTTCGCCTCCACGCGCACAGAACGCGCAACAGCGGCCGAATGGCCGACGCAGTTCTGTGAAAGAGACCGGAGCGACGGGTATGGCCCGCCCCGTCGGGCCGCTCGGGCATGAGGAAAAGCGTACCGTGTTCATACGGGTAACAGGCCTTGCATGCGTCGCAAACGAGCACACCGTGATCGAGAATGTTGCGGTCAACGGAGTCGTCTCCGTAAAACGTCAACGGGGAAGCCAGGCACTCTGGGCACCGCAGGCGTTCGGCGAGGCGTTCAACGATCGGAGCATTGGTGAGGGGGACGATGTCCTGCGCGAACTCGTGCAGCATGAGAAGAGGGGAGACTTAAAAGTGGCGCCAAAGTAGAAATAGTGTGGCCAATATCCAATGTTTTTTTTATGTTAGTCGGTCATTCCGATCCTGACTCCCACTCTCACAACCGGAGGAGAAACCATGGAAGGTCTAATATGTTTTGCTGTATTTGCCTTCTTCATGTTCCTGTTCCTGATCTCGGCATTCTTCGTCATTAAGCAACAGACCATGGGCGTCATCGAACGGTGGGGAAAATTCCACCGATTGGTATCCCCCGGACTGCACATGCGCGTGCCGATCATGGACAAATTGGTCACAAGGATGAACATGCGCGTACAGCAACTCGACGTCGTCGTGGAAACGAAAACGTCCGACGACGTGTTCGTTCACCTGAAGGTATCGGTCCAAATGTTTGTGATTCCCGACAAGGTGTATGATGCGTACTACAAGCTCACCAACGTTCATCAACAGGTCACCTCGTACGTTTTTGACCTGGTACGGGCGCGAGTTCCGAAGATGAAACTGGATGACGTGTTCGAGAAGAAGGATGAGATCGCCAACGCCGTGAAGGACGAACTGCAGCAAACGATGGGCGCGTTCGGGTACGACATTCTGAATGCCCTCATTACCGACATCGACCCCGATGCGAAGGTCAAGGAAGCGATGAACGAGATCAATGCGGCGACCCGTCTTCGCATGGCGGCGACGGAGAAAGGGGAAGCGGAGCGGATTCTCAAAGTGAAGGCGGCCGAAGCCGAAGCCCAGTCGAAAGCGCTGCAGGGCAAGGGCATCGCCGATCAGCGGAAAGCGATCATCGAGGGTTTGCGCGATTCCGTGGAGCAGTTCCAACAAGCCGTACAGGGATCCACCGCCCATGATGTCATGACGCTGGTACTCATGACACAGTACTTCGACACCCTGCAAGCGCTCGGCGAGCACGGCAAGACCAATACGATCCTGATTCCTCATTCGCCGGGCGGACTGACGGCGTTGGCCGATCAGATTCGAGATGCGATGATGGTGGCCGGGGAAGTGGACCGCCAGCAGGGCCAGATCAAGAAGCCGTAACCGTGACTCATTGGGAGCAATACCCGGATGCTTGTTCGTACAATTCTTCTTTCGTGGATGTTTCAAGCGGGGTTGATGGCGATTCCGCGGCTGATCTGGGCGCAGTCTGCTTTGACGGAAGATATGGTCATCCGCCATGCGCGAGTCGTTTCCACCGAAATCTCTCCCGACGGCCAAACGACGGCGTTTCTGAAATCCATCGTCAGCGGGCGCCGTCTCCATGAGCTCTGGGTCGTCGATCATAGGACGAAGCATTCCCGGACGCTGGTGTCGAGCCCCGTGTCCGTGTCGGCCTGTCAGTGGTCGAAAGACGGCCGGTACCTGTACTTCTCCGCCACGCTCAAAGACCACAGTGAGAAATCGCAGCTGTATCGGATTCCGTTGGAAGGCGGGGCCGTGGAACGAGTGACATTCGTCAACAGGCCGGTCAAGGACTTCGAGGTGTCTCCGGATGGCCGGACGATCCTGTTTACCGATGAGGCGCCGTTCGATCCGCAGGCACCTGTGGTGAATGAGTACGCCCTGAACTTTACGTACCTGTATGCCTACCATACGGAGAACGCGACCACCGTGCAGATCAATCCGGACAGCCTGCACGTCATGGCCTTTGGATGGGCGCCCGCCGGCGGCCAGCTGATCTTTCAGGCCACGCGCAGCGCCAGTGCCGACCATGAATACATGTTCAGCGACCTGTACCTCGCCGACGTCCGAGAGAAGAATGGACAGGTCTTGTGTAGGCGCGAGGGAAAGCTGGAGAAGTTCTTCTGGTCTCCGAACGGGAGGTATGTGGCCTATCGAGGCGGTGTGGACCTCCACGATCCGACCGAAGGGAGTCTGTTCGTCACAGAAGCACGGGTCGGCTCGACCCCTCGGAACCTGACGTTGAACTTCCCGGGGAGTGTCGAGCATGCGGCCTGGCTGGACAGCGCCACGCTTGTCTTTTCAGCTACGGTTCGCTCGCACAGTGAACTCTGGACGGTGGACCTGGACGGGGCGACGCAGTTGTTGAACGGAGAAAAACACCTCGGATATGCGGACTTCAGTTTGCAGTCGGGAACCGGCCTTCTCAGTTTGCCCGCTTCTTCGTACTCCCATCCGGCAGACGTATTCGCGTTTGACACGAAGGACCGTATTTTTCTTCGCCTCACCAACAGTAATCCGGCATTCGATTCCCTCTCCTTTTTACCCGTAGAGGAGATCGGCTACAAAGCGCGGGACGGACTCGAGATCACCGGTCTGTTGGCCAAACCGGTGGCATTCGATTACAGAAAAAAGTACCCGCTGGTTGTGTACGTTCACGGCGGACCGGAATCGGCGGAAACGGTGGGCTGGAACAATTCGTACTCGCGCTGGACGCAGTTGCTCGCGCAAGAAGGTTGTGCAGTCTTCTCGCCCAACTACCGCGGCAGCACGGGAAGGGGTGTGGCCTACGCCAAATCCGATCACCGCGATCCGATGGGAAAAGATTTCCAGGACGTCCTGGACGGTATTCACTATCTGGTCTCGCAGGGGTGGGTCGATCCGAAGAGAGTGGGGATCACCGGCGGTTCGTACGGCGGCTACGCGACGGCCTGGGCCGCTACCAAACACTCCGAGCAATTTTCGGCTGCTGTTATGCTCGTAGGAACCACCAACCAGATTTCCAAATCGGGCACCACCGACACACCGTTTGAGAATGCGCTCGTCCACATGAAACAGTGGCTCTACGATGACGACTATTCCCTGGCATGGGACCGCTCGCCGCTGCGGTATGCGCGCAACGCGAGAACACCTCTGCTGATCGCGCACGGCGACAGGGACAAACGAGTTCCCGTCGGTCAGTCCTACGAGCTATACCGCGCGCTGCGGCACTACGGCCATGCGCCGTGTGAACTGGTCATCTATCCCGGCGAGGGACACGGCAACCGGCGCCTGGAGAATCAAGCAGACTTCTTGAAGCGGGGATTGGCCTGGATGAGAAAGCACCTCAAGTTCTAGGCCTGCATGGGTGTCCTGATCGGAATAGTCCTGCTACTGAGT
>JBBIJR010000102.1:9965-10665 GCA_037445875.1 Bacteroidota bacterium
AGTCGGAATCGACCGTCGCGGTTCTCCATATTCCCGTCCGGAAGGAGCGTCTGCAGGAAGACGTCCGTCGCCTGACCGGCGTCGTTCCGGCCCGCAGCTTTGAAAACCTGCAAGCGCTGGATGAATCTGCCGCCTACATCGAGTCGGAGTTTCGCAAACTCAGCGGCGGGGTGGTAGTGCAATCGTTCAAGGTGGGGGACACGGCCTTCCGCAATATCGTCATCTCCTTTGGACCGGCCGATGCACCCAGGATCATCGTCGGTGCCCATTACGATGTGTGCGGAGAACAGGCCGGTGCCGACGATAACGCCAGCGGCGTGGCCGGTGTCCTCGAGTTGGCTCGTCTGCTGGATGAACAGAAGCCGGTCCTGAGCCGCCGGATCGACCTCGTAGCGTTTGTGCTTGAGGAGCCGCCGTTTTTCCGGACGCCGTACATGGGCAGTGCGGTACACGCACGTTCTCTTGCGGACCAGGGCGCCGACGTCGAGTTTATGATAAGCCTGGAGATGATCGGCTACTTCACAGACCGACCGAACTCACAGGATTTCCCTGCCTTTTTCCTCAGGTGGTTCTATCCAACAGAGGGCAATTTCATAGCCGTAGTGGGCAAACTGTTCGATGACGGTATTTGCGGACGATTCAAGCAGTCCATGAGACGATTTTGCAGTATCGGCGTTCATTCGATCAATGCCCCCGCCTT
>JBBIJR010000103.1:0-10579 GCA_037445875.1 Bacteroidota bacterium
GTCCTCGATCGTTTCGACCTGGCCGCACGGAGACAACATGAGCGCTGGAATACTGCTACGCATGGCGTTGGTGCCGGTTTTGGTCTTGCTCGGATGCACGACAACACCCCCGTTTGACGCCGGGCGCGCCTTCGAGTACCTGGAAAAGCAGTGCAGCTTCGGACCGCGCAACCCCGGCTCCGAGGGACACGCCCAATGCCTGACGTTCCTGACCGACGAACTGACGAAATACCCCGACCACGTGAAGCAGCAGACGTTTACCTACCGAGACCGACGGGATACTGCTCAGGTTTTCACCGGCACCAATCTTATTGCTTCCATCAACCTGCAGCCGAAAAAGAAAAAACGCGTGATGCTGGCGGCGCACTGGGACACGCGCCCGTGGGCGGACAAGGATGCCGATCCGCAAAACCGTGACCGGCCCATCCTCGGCGCCAACGACGGAGCTTCGGGTGTGGCCGTTCTGCTCGAGATTGCCCGGGCCATGCACCGGCAGCCGCCGGACATCGGAGTGGACATCATCCTGTTCGACCTGGAGGATTACGGCGAGCACAATTTCGAACTCTATCCGGACAGTCTGAACCCGTACTGCATCGGCTCGGACTATTTCGCCAGAAACAACACGAACTACTTCCCGGCCTATGGCATTCTGTTGGACATGGTCGGGGACCGCCAGCTTGATCTTCCCATCGAGCAGTACTCCTACTCTCATGCAAAGGAGGTCGTCACGAAAGTTTGGGAGACAGGTAAGAAACTGGAAAAACCGGCGTTCCGGATGGCCATCGAGGACGCCGTGTATGACGATCATGTCCCGCTGCAGCGCATCGGAATCAAGTGCATCGACATCATCGATTTCAATTATCCCGACGAAACGCACCGGTACCACCACACCCTGCAAGACACGCCCGATAAGTGCTCGCCGGAGAGTCTGAAACAGGTCGGCGACGTGATTCTGGAAGTCCTTTATAACGAGTGAACCGGTGGGACGGGCCAGTCGGCTTAAAGAAACACTCACAGAACCGGCCGCCTTGCATTTGAAAAGGGCCTTATCTACATTTGTTCGCAGCATGCGTGCGTGGGCAGTATGGAACTTGACCCTCCCCACGCCGCATCTTTGCACGAGGTGCACTGTATGAGACGATGGATCGTTGTCCTGCTTATGATCGGAGTGGATTCCATGGCGGCCGTTCCTGCGATGGGGCAGGACGTGTCCTGGGCAGAGTCCGAGTATAAGCGGGCCAAAGAACTTTACGGCCAGGAGGACTATGCCGCGGCGGAACAGGCGGTGAACAACTGCCTGCCGGTCTACCAGTCCCTTGGAAAAAAGAAGTACGAACTGTATTGCCTCGAGTACCTGGCCAAGATTTACAACAAGACGCAACGGTATGACCAGGCCATCGCCATGAACTTCCAGTGCCTTTCGCTGGCGAGCTCGCTGAACGATCTCGAGGGCGTCGGTTTGGCCAACAACCGTCTCGGCGTCAACTACTACAACAAAGAGGATTACCAGAGCGCCGCCATCTACTACGAGGCCGCGCTGGCCCAAAGCAGGCAGTCCGGGAAGACGGACGACATCAAGATCGATCTTCAGAACCTCGCCGACACGTACGAGAGATTGGGCCGGTACGACGATGCGAGCAGATACCGCGCGGAAAAGCTTGCCCTCGAAGGCACGGCGACCGGGAACGGCGGCGAGGGTTCTGTAACTTCCTACAGCACCGGTGAAGCTTTGTCGGTACCCCAGGCCGACGAGCGGAGGAAGAGCGGCGAAGAGAAAATGAAGAGTGGAGACTATGCGTCCGCCGTCGAGGACTTTCAGAGCGCTCTCGGGGTCTACAGGGCCAAGAATGATGAGCAGTACATGAAGTGGACGTTGGAAATGCTCGGCCGGTCTCATTACTACCTGGGTCAATACGATCTTTCGCAGACGCATGCCTCCGAGGCGCTCGCGCTGGCGCAGAAGACCAACGACAATTACGGACAAGGCTTCGACTACAACACCATCGGCATGAGCCAGTATTACAGGGGCCAGCTGAACGACGCTCTGACGAGTTTTATCACCGCATATTCTTTCAACAATATGGACGGCAGTTCCAAAAGCGAACTCAAGTCAACCGTGTACTTCATTGCCCAGATATACAAGAACATGGGCGACTACAGCGCGGCGGCTCCCTACGAGCAGCAGTACAACGTCCTTCAGTCGCAAGGTTACTAGGAGCTCGGCATCGCAATGAATCCCAGGGCTAAGGCGCTGGTCATACTGGGAAGCGGGTTGCTGGCGGCCGTCGTGGTCGTGGCCCTTTTCGCATCCGCGGGGTCCGGGACACGGAAGTCCAAGTACGCGTCCATACGCTTTGAGGCCGAAGTGCACGACCTGGGAACGCTTCGAGCCGGTGAAGAGCGTGAAACAACGTTCCGGTTTGAGAACGCAGGCCTGGACTCTCTTCGCATACGCCGGGTGGTCGGATCGTGTGCGTGCACGGCCTCCCTTTTCACACCGACCGCGTACGGACCGGGAGAACGGGGCGAGATTCGCGTTATCTACGACTCCCGGGGCAAACACGGACCGCAGGTCGAATCGGTGACCGTCCTATCCAACGATCCGGAGCAGCCGATGGTCCAGCTGAAGATCCACGCCGAAGTGCAGAAAGGCACCCTATAATGGAACGAAAGATCAAAGTACTGGTGGCCAAGCCCGGACTGGACGGACACGACCGCGGCGCCAAGATCATCGCCAGCGCGCTGCGGGACGCGGGGATGGAAGTGATCTATACCGGCCTGCGACAGACGCCGGAAATGGTGGTGGCGGCCGCCGTGCAGGAAGACGTCGACGTCATCGCCATCAGTATCCTGTCGGGATCCCACATGACCGTTTTTCCCAAGATCATCGAGGCGATGAAACAGGAGCAGCTGGACGACGTACTGTTGATCGGGGGAGGTATCATCCCGGACGAGGACTCCGCGGCGCTGGAGCGGATGGGCGTCAGTCGGCTGTTCGGTCCGGGCACGCCGACTCCCGAAGTCGTCGACCACATACGCCGCTGGTACGCCGCTCGGAAGTCACAGCCCGCCTGATTCCCTTTCCTGAAACGTTGTCGTTCGGGAAAGCTCACGCAGCACATGGTACATAAAGCAAAGGCCCGCCGAACGGCGGGCCTTGTCGTTCCTCTTCGCACATCACAAAGGAGTCAAGGAGGAGTCCAACCTGTCATGCGCGTTGAGGACTGCCGTATTCATCGAGAAAAGACGTCACACCCCAGCGAAATGCTTCTTCGTTCAGAGGAATCATTGCACACTTGTCGCGCAGCGCCTCCCGAACCGCGGTCAGGAAGGTCTCCGGTGGAAACAGATCCGTTGCGGCCTGGAGGGCGCCCAGCGCCACGATGTTCTTGACCATGCCTTTGCCCAGATCCAGGGCGATCTGCGTGAACGGAATCCCGTACACATGCACCCCCTGGTTGAGTGCGGGCGCCTCGGCAACCACCGAGCTGTCGTACAGAACGACACCTCCTTCGCTCACCGCCGGTCCGAACTTGGCCAGGCTGGGCGCATTGAAAGCCACGAGGATGTTGGGATGCGGCGACGCCGGCGAGAGCACTTCTTCCTCGGCAATATGCACATCCGCGTAGGATGTGCCGCCGCGGGACTCCGGTCCGTAGCTCGGTATGTGCGTGGCGTCGAATCCTTCGTTGATCGCCGCGCGGGTGATCAGCATGGCGGCCGTCTGTGCTCCGTCCCCGCCCGCACCGGCCAGTTTGAGCGCGATGTCCCGCTTCGCAATGTGCGCGGGAAACTGCGCGGCAAACCGGGCGCTCTTCTCTTCCGTCCCGTGGATCACCTCTTTCATGGCCGCCCCGTCAAACCGGGGAGGATTCAGTTTGAACCAGGGTTCTCGGACTTCGTCCTTCTTCACCCCAAGCGGAAAGACCGGTACCATGCTCGTTTTCACCCATGCTTCCGCCTCTTGAGGGCTCATTTTGAGATGCGTGGGACATTCGGAAAGCACTTCGACGAACGCAAACCCGCGGCCCTCGACCTGCAACTGGATGGCTTTTTTGATCGCCCGTTTGGCGTGGGTGCGCATCTTGTTGTCGAAGAGGGCGACGCGCTCGACGTACACCGGACCGTTGAGTTGGGCGATGACTTCGGCCATCCTTAACGGTTCACCCATGAAGAGGTTGCGGCCGCGCGGGGAAGTTGCTGTGGTCTGGCCCATCAGGGTAGTCGGCGCCATCTGCCCGCCCGTCATGCCGTAGATCGCGTTGTTGATGAAAATGACCGTGAGGGGTATGCCCAGCTGGGCCATGGATATGATCTCGGCCAGCCCGATGGAAGCAAGATCGCCGTCTCCCTGGTAACTGATCACGATCGATTCCGGATTGGCCAGCTTGTGGCCGAGTGCCACCACGGGAGCCCTTCCGTGTGCGGCTTGCGTGTTGCCAACGTCGAGGTAGTAGTACATGAAAACGCTGCATCCGACGGGTGAAACGGCCACAGTGCGGTCCTGAATACCCAGTTCGTCGATGGCTTCCGCCAGATACTTGTGGGCCAGACCGTGCCCGCATCCCGGGCAATAATGCGTCGAGTGTGCCTTAAGTCCCTCGCCGTGCGCATGGCGCTCAAAGCGGTCGTAGAATACCGATGCGCTCATGACAGCACCTCCTCCCCGGCCGTTACCGCATCAACGATCTCGTGCAACTGCGGCAGAATCCCCCCGAAGTGCCGCACGTGCTCGATGGGTGGAACGTCGGTGAAACCCGCCTTGCCTATCGCCAGCCGGAGTTCATCTTCCAGCTGACCGTTGCTCGCTTCCACAACGACGATGCGGTTCACGTGCGGCAGGATCGCCGTGAGGGCGTCGATCGGGAACGGCCACAGCGTGATCGGCCGGAACAGTCCGGCCTTGATGCCTGCCTGCCGGAGTTCCTGGACGGCCCCTTTGGCCATCCGTGAAGGCGTGTTGCACGCCACGATCAGGACCTCCGCGTCGTCGCAATGGAACGATTCCGAGCGCTGTTCGTGCTCGCTCATTTGCCGGTACTTCTCGTTGATGTGGATGTTGTGCCGTTCGAGATCCACTTCATTCAGATCGATCGAACAGATCAAATTGCCGCGATGCATACGGTCTCCGTACACCGCCCAGGAGGGAATCCCCGGCTTAACCAGAAAGGCCGGCAGCGCAACCTTACCGGTCATTTGTCCAAGATATCCGTCGCCCAACACGACGACCGGATTGCGGTACTTGAACGACAGATCAAAGGCCTGCATCGTGAGGTCCAACATCTCCTGCGGGCTCGAAGGAGTCAGCACGATCGCGTGCGTGTTGCCGTGGCCCAGGCCCCTGCACACGAGTTTGATGTCCGCCTGTTCCGGAGCGATATTGCCCAGCCCGGGTCCGCCGCGCATCACGTTGACGAAAACGCCGGGAAGTTCCGAGCCTACCATGTACGAGATTCCTTCCAGCATCAGGCTGAAGCCCGGCGAGGACGTAAACGTCATGCAGCGCAAGCCGGCGCCGCTGCAGCCGTACATCATGTTGACGGTTGCCACCTCGCTGACGGCCTGGATAAAAACGCCGTCCAGTTCGGGCAACAATCTTGCCATCAACTCGGCGCCTTCAGTCGACGGTGTGATGGGATAGCCGAAGAAGTGACGGCATCCTGCGAGCAGCGCACCGATGGCGGAAGCGTACGTTCCCTTGATCACCATGGGTTGCATGGCCGGCAGCGCCTCGATCCGGGCGTCGACAGGCTCGGGTCTCGGCGCCTCGTAGGGCCGTGGACCGAAAAGTTTCTCCGGATCCTGCAGTTCATAGTTAAACTCACTCTCCATCGGTCGCAGCCCGTAAGGCTCCGGACACGCGGATATACAGAGGCCGCATCCGTTGCAGGCGTCGAGGCTTATCACGACCGGTATCAATCCCGTGGCCGGGTTGATCTCCCTGCCCATCTGAATGCAGTCCTTTGGACAAGCCTCAATACACCGCCCGCAGCCCTTGCAGTACTCGGGCAGCACGAAGGGCTTCGGCCGCTCTTTCACTTTGGTCATGCATCGACTCCTTTGTCGGAACTCCGCACCGGCCGCCACGCCGGTCTTGATCTACTCCAGTTTAACGTCATGTGCAATATTTCACAATGATATTCGTCAGGAAACGGGGTCTTTTGTGCGACTGGAAAAAAGCCTCAACTATCGAGAAAAACCCTGAGACCAGGCCAGGCATGTCGCACTCAATTGATTGATTATATGGAACTTGTATGATAGGAAACTCCAGCACGCTTTTTGATGTCATATGACCAAGGTAAAACCGTAACCGGGCATTCAACAATGATCGACAACCAACACCGGACTTTTTTCCCAATGGCGGCTGCAGTAGTGGTTATCATCGCGGCCAGTGTGGCCGCCGACGCGGTCGTCTTCCCGCTCTTCGAACCTTCTTTCACGTTGACGGTCCTTCAGGCGCTCTGGTATTCGATCATGGGCGGTACCTCCATCTACGTTCTGTACGTCCGCCCCGTTCGAACGGAGATAACGAGAAAGAACATGGCCGTCCGTGAGCTGGAGTTGGAGCGTTCCCACAACCGAACGCTGTTCGACCAGGCTCCGGAGGCCATCGCACTGGTCAGCCCCGATAATACGGTCCGGGAGATCAACCGGGCGTTCCTGGAGTTGTTTGGGTATGATGTGGCTGAGGTCGTTGGTCGGTCCATCGACGATCTGATTGTTCCCATGGAGCAGCGGTCCGTGGCCAACCGCATGACGTCGGAAGTGGCATCCGGACTGCAGGTCAGTGCCGAGGCGCAACGAGTACGCAAGGATGGACGGGTTGTGTGGGTTTCCATTCTGGGCAGTCCCGTTTACTTTGAAAACCAGGAGGTCGGCGTCTACGCTATCTACCGCGACATCTCCGATCGCAAGCGCATGGAGGAACAGCTTCAGTTGCTCTCACGCGCCGTGGAGCAAAGTCCTGCTTCCATCGTCATTACCGACCCCCGAGGCAACATCGAATTCGTGAACGAGAGATTTCTCCGGGTCTCCGGCTACACCGCTGAAGAGGTTCTCGGCAAGAATCCCAGGATCCTGAAATCTGGAGAGACTCCCCAGGACGAATACGCACGACTCTGGAATACCATCACTGCCGGCGGCGAGTGGCACGGTGTCTTCCATAACCGGAAGAAGAACGGCGAATTGTTTTGGGAGGCTGCCTCTATCTGCGCCATCCGCAACGGCGAAGGACAGATCACGCACTTCCTCGGCGTCAAGGAGGACATAACGGCCAGGAAGGAAATGGAGGAGCAGATCCGCCGAAACGAGGAGTACTACCGGTCGCTTATCGAGAGCGGACAGGACATTATCAGTGTGGTGGATCCGTCTGGAATCGTCACCTACCACTCCCCGTCCGTCTCCGCCGTACTTGGATACTCGAGAGAGGAACTTGTCGGTCAGAGCGTCCTGATCGCCGTTCATCCGGAAGACCATTCAAGGGCCCTGGCCACTCTGACAGAAGGCATAAACAATCCGGGGATCACACGCACCATCGAGGTCCGCTGCCGGCACAAATCGGGCGGGTGGAGGCAACTGGAGGTCAAGGGTGTGAGCGTTGGCAAGGACAAGACCCAATACATGATTTTGAGCTCGCGCGACATTACGGAGCGGACCCGGATACAGGAGGAACTCCAGAACGCGAAGGCGCAGTTGTATCGAATCATCGACTCCGTCCCCGATCCGCTGTTCGTCAAGGACAAGCATCATACGTTCACGATGGCAAACCAGGCCTTCTGTGCTTTTTCCGGTAAGAACCGCGAGGACATCGTCGGCCGAACGACGCGCGAAGTTCTTCCTCGCGACATGGCCGACCGCGTGGATCGTGTGGACGACAAGGTTCTTAAATCCGGCGTGGAGTATATCGGCGAAGAAGTGTGGCACGACGCGCAGGGCCTTCCCCACACGGTCGTGGCCAAGCGGGTCAGGTTCGAGGACCGCTCCAAGGAAAAGTATATCGTAGGCATCCGAACGGACATTACCGACAGGAAGAAGGCGGAGCTGGAGCTGGAAGAATCGCGCCGGTTCTTCGCCTCGACGGTGGATGCCCTGACGTCGCACATTGCGATTCTCGACGAACGCGGAACCGTCATTCGGGTCAACGAGGCCTGGAGGCGATTTGGTGCCAAGAACGGCCTCCAGACGCCGGATGCAGCCGTCGGTGTCAACTACATCGACGTGGCCGAGCGCGCATCGGGCCCCAACAGCGAGGAAGCCGCCGCAGTCGCTACGGGAATTCGCCGGATCATCAACGGAGAAATCGATCAGTTTCAGCTGGAGTATCCGTGCCACGGACCGCTGGAAGAGCGCTGGTTCCTGATCCGCCTGTCCCGCTTCAAAGGCGACGGAAAACCCCGGATCGTCGTCGCTCATCAGGACATCTCGGCGAGAAAGCGGTTTGAACAGGAATTGATCAAGGCCAAGGAAGCGGCCGAAGCGGCCACACGGGCCAAATCCGAGTTCCTGGCCATGATGAGCCATGAAATCCGCACACCGATGAACGGTGTGATCGGCATGACCGGTCTGCTGACGGACACGGACCTATCGGAGGAGCAGCGGAACTACGTGGACACGATACGCGTCAGTGGGGAAACTCTTCTGACGATCATCAACGACATTCTGGACTATTCGAAGATCGAATCGGGCGGGCTGGAACTGGAGGAGCAGCCCTTCGAACTGCGACAGTGCGTGGAAGAAACGCTGGATCTGCTGTCCCCCAGGGCTGCCGAGAAGCAGTTGGAGCTGCTCTATTCGATCGATGAGCGTATCTCTCCGTTCGTCGCCGGTGACATCACCCGCCTGCGACAGATTCTGGTCAACCTTACAAGCAATGCCATCAAATTCACCGAAAGGGGTGAGATCACGATTTCCGTGGAGATGGAGGAAGCGGCGGCGAGGGATTTCCGTGGTTCCGTCGTGCTGCGGTTTGCGGTTCGGGACACGGGGATCGGAATTCCCCCGGATAAAATCGGACGGCTTTTCAAGTCCTTTTCCCAGGTGGACTCCTCAACCACCCGCCGATACGGAGGAACTGGTCTCGGCCTGGCCATCAGCGCACGCCTGGTCAGTCTGATGGGCGGAGCCATCTGGGTAGAAAGCGAAGTAGATAAGGGTTCGACGTTCTACTTCACGATCCGCACGGTTCCTGTGTCTGTACCGCCGGCCATGGTGGAGAACCGGAGCCTCGAACATCTGGCGGGCAAGACCGTACTGCTGGTGGATGACAATGCCACCAACCTTCTGATCCTGAGCCGCCAATTGGCCGTGTGGGGTCTTCGGACCGTGACCGCCCGGTCAGCGGTCGAAGCCCTGGACGCGATGCGGGAAGGCCCGGCTTTCGAACTGGCGATACTCGACATGCAAATGCCCGACGTGGACGGCATGCAGCTCGGACGCCGGTTGGCCGCGAGCGGCGGCAGCCGGATGCCCATGATCCTGCTCAGCTCGCTCGGACTCAGCGATCTGTCCTTCTCCGAGGGCTTGTTTGCGGCCGTCCTCAACAAACCCGTTCGCCGGAACGTCCTGCTCGAGACCATCGCCTCGGTACTGTGCAGCCGCCGACCATCTACCAGATCCGCCGCCAAAGACAAGAAGCTGAACGTGGACCTGGCCGGCAGGCTTCCACTGCGTATACTCGTTGCCGAAGATAATCCGATCAACCAGAAACTGGCCTTGCGCATATTTGCCAAACTGGGATACAGCGCCGAACTCGCCACCAACGGTCTCGAGGTCCTCGACGCGGTGCGCCGTTCGCCCTTCGATCTGGTCTTCATGGACGTGCAAATGCCCGAGATGGACGGACTGGAATGCACCCGAAGATTGATGGCCGATCCGCAGCTCATGCAAAAGCCCATTATCATCGCGATGACCGCAAACGCCATGCCGGAGGACCAGCAGCAGTGTCTGGAAGCCGGCATGCACGACTACATAAGTAAACCCGTTATCCCAAAAACCATCCAAGACAAAATTCAACAATGGGGAGCGAATATCATGAGCACCTGCCATTC
Source organism: Bacteroidota bacterium (assembly GCA_037445875.1). Classification (GTDB taxonomy): domain Bacteria; phylum CLD3; class CLD3; order SB21; family SB21; genus JBBIJR01. The sequence goes on from JBBIJR010000103.1 coordinate 10,047, forward strand.
GTTATCAGACCCGGCACCGGACGGGGTCATCGATTATGACCTGCTTCGGGACCTGGACATGGATCACGACTTTCTCAAGCAGTTGATGACCATGTATCTTCAGCAGACACCCGATCTGCTGTTCAACATCAAACACTATGCGCGGACCGGCAATTTCGTGTCGATGAGAAAGCTGGTCCACAGCCTCAAAGGGACCAGCGCCAATATCGGAGCCAGCCGAATGGCGGAGAAATGCGTGCGTCTTGAAAAGATCGAGCCGCACCAGAGCCCCAAGGACATCGACCGGCTGCTGTTTGATCTGGACAAGGCATTTGAAGAAACACGATTTGTCATCGAAGGGTTCCTGCAGAATGAATTTGCCTGGAGTGCCGACCTGCCCCTCGAAGCGCAGGCCTGACGAACTCAACCGGAGACGAAACCGTCATGAACGTACTGATCCTCGACGACAACGAGATCAACGTGGCCCTGTTGAATCACGTGGTGACCCGCGCGGTCGAATGTGAGACGACCTGCTTTACGAACTCGCCCGAAGC